>JBDSKT010000204.1:0-8788 GCA_039916765.1 Sphingomonas sp. | reverse complement strand
GGTACGCATCTCACTCTCCATCGGTGGAGCAGCGCCAACCGCTTGGTTTGATGAGAGTTCCTGGCATTCCAGATGGTCGGGACGAATGGGTGATCTGGCGGGTCGAACCGACCAGTCGTTCAGGGATGAACAGCGCCCTTCAATTGTATTCAGCAACTATCCCGGGCCAGGGGCGTAATGTCCTCATGTCCCGATCCCCGGGAAAGAGGATATTCTCATGAAGATCTTGAACGCTATCGCAGCCGCAGGGCTGCTCCTGTCGAGCGCAACCGTCGCGACCGCCGCGCAGGCTCAGAATTACGACCGCGACCATAGCCAATATGATCGCGACCACCGCGGCGATCGCGACGATAATCGCGGCAATTGGGATCGTCACGATAACGACCGCCATGCCGGCTGGGACCACGGTCGCCACAACGGATGGAACAACCACCGCCGTTGCTGGACCGAATGGCGCCATCATCGCCAGGTCCGTATCTGCCGTTGATGAGATGTCGGGGCGGCGCAAGCCGCCCCGATTGCCATATGATCTACACGGCGGTCTTGCCGTATTCTTGTCTGGTTACGGGATGGCTTGAGGACAGGCCGCCATCGACCGCCAACGCTTGGCCATTGACGTAACTTGCGTCGTCGGAGGCCAGGAATACCGCCACCTTCGCCAGCTCTTCGGGTTGCGCGCCGCGCTGCAGCGGATTTAGTCTGCCCAGGCGGTCCATCTTGCCCGCCTGCCTGGCATAATCGAACGTCGGCTTGGTCATGCCCGTTTCCGTCAAGCCCGGACAGATCGCGTTCACACGCACGTTGGACCCGGTAAGTTGTTGCGCGGAAACCTTGGCGAGATTGATCACCCCCGCCTTGGATGCTGAATAAGCGGGGGATCCAGCGCCGGATCGGATGCCCGCGACGCTTGCGGTCAACACGATCGCACCGCCGCCGCGCTCGGCGATTCTTGGCGCGGCATGCTTTATCGCCAAATAGGGCCCGATCAGATTGACCCGCAATACCTCGGTGATGAGCGCGACGTCCGTATCGAAAATATTCGCCATCCCGCCAGATATGCCCGCATTGGCGAACATCACGTCGAGCCCATCATAATATTCGCACGCCATCTTGACCGCGCGGATCACGTCGTCTTCGGTTCCCGCGTCGATCAGTATTGGATGCGCCGTGCCGCCCGCCTTGTCGATCAGCGCACAGGTTTCCTCGACAGAATCAGTCTTGTCGGCAGCAATTACACGCCCGCCCTCGCTCGCGAACAGCAGTGCGGAGGCGCGCCCGATGCCCGAACCGGCGCCCGTTACGACGATGGACTTGCCGCTGAACCGTGCCATTTCGTTCCCTTCAGATCGTCACGCCGCCGTCGATCACGATCGTCTGTCCGGTCATATAGGCGCTCGCTGCGCTGCTCAGGAAGACCACTGCACCGGCAATCTCCTCGGGTTGACCGATCCGCCGCAGCGGCGTCGTCGCGTTCCGGCGCCGCGCCAGTTCCTCATTCTCCCACAGCGCGCGGGCAAAGTCGGTCTTGATCAATCCTGGCGCGATGCAATTGATGCGGACGTTATCGACGCCAAACTCGTGCGCCAGATTACGCGCCAATTGCATGTCCGCCGCCTTGGAAATGGCATAGGCGCCGATCACCGGCGTGCCGCGAATGCCCCCGATCGACGAGATCAGAACGATGCTGCCCGCCTTACGCTCACGCATCGATGGCGCGACCATCGTGATCAGCCAGTGGTTCGAGATGATATTATTGTCGAGTGTCTTGCGGAATTGCTCGTCGTCGATCCCTGCCATCGGCCCGTAATACGGGTTTGAGGCGGCGTTGCAGACGAGAATATCGACCGGGCCGAACGCTTGCGCCGTCTCATCGACCAGACGCTGAAGCGCAGCCTTGTCTGAGATGTTCGCCGCTACCGCAAGTGCCGATCCCACGCCGAATTCAGCATTGATCTCCGCGGCCACCGCATCGCATGCCTGCTGTTTGCGGCTTGAAATCGCAACCTTCGCGCCGTGACGCACGAGCTCTATCGCAGACGCCTTGCCGATGCCTTTGGTCGATCCGGTAACGATCGAAACCTTGCCCGTCAGATCGAACAAATTGGTGCCGCTCACGCTCCGGCCTTCTTCGCAAAGCCCCATGCCGCTGCGGCTAGCGCAGGCAAGCGCTCCACCGTCCTTGCAGCTTGGGCGCTCGACGCGGTGCCATCGACAATACGCTTCTTGATACCCTGCACGATGCCCGTCAGACGAAAAAGGTTGTAGGCGAAATACCAGTCAAGCTGTGGCACGCCGTCGCGACCCGTGGCTGCGCAATAGCGCTCGACGACCTGCTCGATGGTCGGGATGCCCGTTTCGGGTCCCGCCAGGCCCATCACCCCCGAGCGTCCTTCGGGCTGCGTTACCCAGTTCATCAAGAAATACGAAAAGTCCGCCAGCGGGTCACCCAGCGTTGATAACTCCCAGTCGAGCACCGCGATGACGCGCGGCGCGGCGGGAGCATAGATCATGTTGTCGATACGGTAATCGCCGTGCACGATCGACGTGCGCGTCTGTTCGGGCAACGTGCGCGGCAACCACGCAATCAGCGCCTCGACATCAGGCATATGCTCGGTCTCGGACGCTCGATATTGCTTGGTCCAGCGTGCGACTTGGCGTTCGAAATAATTGCCGGGCTTGCCATACCCTTCGAGGCCCGCGGCCACATGGTCGAGATTGTGGAGCGAGGCGAGCGTATCGACCATCGCATGGTAATGCTGCGCCCGTTGCGGCGCAGCATAATCTGGCATGGACCCATCCCAGATCGTTCGTCCTTCAACCATCTCCATGACGTAGAAAGCCGATCCGACGACATCCGGGTCCTCGCACAGCCCATATGGACGCGGCACTGGGAAACCGGTGGGATGTAGCCCGGCGATGACGCGATATTCCCGCTCCACGGCATGCGCGGACGGGAGCAGCGGCCCGAATGGCTTACGCCGCAAAACATACGACTTGGCCGGCGTGTCGAGGCGGTAGGTGGGGTTCGATTGTCCCCCGGCAAACTTGGCGTAACTGAGCGGCCCGGCGAACTCCGCGACATGGGTGCGCATCCATTCCGCGAGACGGGCGAGGTCCAGCTTATCGCGATCGTCGACGGGGATCGTCCCGGTCATGCTCGTCGCGGCGTCGCTCATTCGAATACGATCACACTGCGCGTCGTGTCACCCTTACGCAGTTCGTCAAATGCATGATTGACTTGCTCAAGGGGCATGCGGTCGGCGATGATCGTATCGAGGTCGAGCAGTCCGCGCATGTAGAAATCAACCAATCGGGGGATTTCGACCGGGAAGCGATTTGCGCCCATTAGCGCGCCTTGAAGTTTCTTGCCGCCGAGAAGATCGAGCGCGGAGAGCCCAACTTTTTCATGCAGCGGCATCATGCCCAAGATCGTCGCGATGCCGCCACGTCGCAGCACCTTTACTGCGGTCGCGGCCGATTGCGAACGTCCGACAGCCTCGATCGCGTGGTGCACGCCGCCCCTGCTGATTTCGATCACCTGATCGGCGCAATTATCACTCAACGCATCAACCGTGTGCGTTGCACCGAGCTTCGTGGCGAGGGCGCGTTTCTCCGGCACCGGATCAACCGCGACGATCTGGCCCGCGCCGGCAATCCGAGCGGCGTTAATCGCGGCGAGTCCGACTCCGCCGCAGCCGACCACGCACACGCCTTCGCCCGGCACGACGTCGGCGGCATTGAACACCGCGCCCGCGCCAGTCGTCACCGCGCAACCGATGATCGCCGCGCGGTCGAGCGGCATGTCCTTGTCGATCGCGACGCACGCATGCTCATGGATGAGCATCATCTCGGCGTAAGCGCTCAAGTTGAGCATCTGGTGGACGATCTGATCGCCCAGCGTCAACCGCGCTGGCGCGCCCTTAGGTCGGCGAACGTCGGCCGCGACGCACAGCGACATGCGACCCGTAACACAGAATTCGCAGTGACCGCAGAATGCCGAGAGGCATGTGATGACATGGTCGCCCACCTTGACGGTGCGCACCTCGTCGCCGACCGCCTCGACGATGCCGGCCGCTTCATGGCCCGGAATCGTCGGCATGGCATGCGGATAGGCGCCATCGACGAAATGCAGGTCGGACCGGCAGACACCGACCGCAGCGGTACGGATCAACACCTCGTGCGCGCCCGGCTTGGATACCGTCACGTTCTCTATGCTGAGCGGCGTTCCCGCCTCGAACAGAATTGCTGCCTTCACTGTACCTCCATCATCCCCGCGAAGCTGGGATCTGATTCGAACAGGCGCGCTTGCGAACGCGAAACCCCAGCTTTCGCTTGGGCGACGACGATGTCAGCGCCGCACCGCATCCTTTGCCGCGACCGCCTCCGGCAGCTCGGCATATTTCCCAAATTCGTTGCGCGCGATCGCCCGATTGTGGACTTCGTCCGGACCATCGGCGAAGCGCAGCGTACGTATCGCGGCCCAATCGTGCGCAAGCCGGAAATCCTGCGACACACCGCCGCCGCCGTGAGCCTGGATCGCATCGTCGAGGACCTGCAGCGCCATGGCCGGCGCCGCGACCTTGATCATCGCGATCTCCAGCTGCGCCGATTTGTTGCCAGCCTTATCCATCATGTCCGCTGCTTTGAGGCAGAGCAACCGCGTCATCTCAATGTCGATCCGCGCTTTCGCGATGCGCTGTTCCCAAATGCTGTGATCGGCGATCCGCTTGCCGAACGCGACGCGCGTCAGCAGCCGCTTGGCCATCGCCTCGATCGCGCTTTCAGCCACGCCGATCGTGCGCATGCAATGGTGGATTCGCCCCGGCCCAAGCCGACCCTGCGCAATCTCGAACCCGCGCCCCTCGCCGAGCAGTAAATTCTCGACCGGCACGCGGACGTCCTTCAGCTCGACCTCGCCATGCCCGTGGGGGGCATGGTCGTAGCCATAGACCGAGAGCATCCGCTTGATCGTCACGCCGGGCGCATCCATCGGCACGAGGATCTGGCTTTGCTGGCTGTGGCGCGATCCTTCGGGGTTGGTCTTGCCCATAGTGATCGCGACCGCGCAGCGCGGATCGCCAACGCCAGACGACCACCATTTCGTCCCGTTTATCACATATTCGTCGCCCTCGCGGACCATCGAGGTCTGGATGTTGGTCGCATCGGACGACGCGACCGCCGGCTCGGTCATCAGGAATGCCGAGCGGATCTCGCCATTCATTAGCGGTCGGAGCCAGCGCTCCTTCTGCTCGCGCGTGCCGTAGCGGTGCAGCACCTCCATGTTGCCAGTATCGGGCGCGGAGCAATTGAAACACTCGCTCGCCCAGCCGACCCGACCCATCTCCTCGGCGCAGAGCGCATATTCGAGATTGGTGAGCTGCGTGCCCTGGAACTCAAAGCTGTCGTCGACGTGCGACTGGCCTGAATGCGGCGGCATGAAGAAATTCCACAACCCCGCATTCCTGGCTTTGTCCTTCATCTCTTCGATCACCGGAATTACCTTCCAGCGATCGCCCTTATGATGCTGGTCGTCGAAATCGCCCTGCCGGGGGCGGATATTCTCATCGATGAAGCTTTTCACGCGATCTCGGAAATACGTCTCCCGCTCGTTCAGCGTGAAATCCATGATCGCCTCTCCGTCCTACACGTTGCGTCGTTGGTAGACCGTACCGCATGTTCGGTAAAGCGCGCGATACGGCGAAATCAGGGTGTCGCACATGGCCGCAAAAAGGACTGTCTCTTCAAAAAGAAGCTGTTAGAACTTTCGCTCATGGACGTGATCGAGGCACGGCGCGCGGACACAGGCGCGGATGGAGATACAAGCACCAAGCGTTTCCGCGCAAAACGCGACGCAATTCTGGCGGCCGCGGCCGAGGCGATAAACGAGCAGAGCGCCAAGGGCATGACCTTCGCCGATGTCGCGCAACGCGTCGGGCTGAACACGACGAGCGTGACTTATTATTTCAAGCGCAAGGAAGATCTTGCCGCCGCATGTTTCGAACACACGCTCGATCGACTGCAAGCAATGCTGGCTGAAGCGCTTTTGGAGGATACGCCCCAAGCCCGAGTGTCGCGGTACGTTGCTATCAACATGGAACGTTTCGCGCGGATCGAGCGTGGCGAGGAAAAGGCTTTCGCAACCCTTTCCGATCTGCGTGCGATGGAAGATCCGGCACGAGCCCGGCTAATGGCGGATTGGCAAAAGATTTTCCGTATGACGCGGAACTTGTTCGGCCCCTCCGCAAACCGCGCCGAGACCGACCTGCATGGCGCTCGCGCTCACGTGCTGCTTGAGAACACGTTCTGGATTCCCGCCTGGCTGACCCGCTACGATCTTGATCAATATGCGCGGGTCGAGGCGCGTCTGATGGATCTGTTCGAGCACGGTATCGCGGCGACCGGGCAAGCATGGCAACCGGCGCTGATCGACCTGGACCATGACGAGCCCGAACCAGGTCGCGATGCTTTCCTGTTGGCAGCCACCCGCCTCATCAACGAATTGGGATATCGCGGCGCGTCGGTGCAGAAGATCGCCTCGGAATTGAATGTCACCAAGGGCAGCTTCTACCATCATCTCGATGCCAAGGACGATCTTGTCATCGCCTGCTACCAGCGCAGCTTCGACGCGATCGCGGATGCGCAACACCTCGCCGACGCGCAGGGCGGCAACCACTGGCAGCGCCTGGAGAACATCATCGCCACGCTGCTCGACGTGCAATTTTCGGAACGTGGCCCCTTGTTGCGCACCACGGCACTGTCTGGGCTGCCGGTTCGCGTGCGGCGGACGATGATCGATCGATCGAACCGGATCGCACGTCGCTATTCCGGGACGATCAGCGATGGCATTGCGGAGGGGTCGATCCGCGCGGTCGATCCACTGATTGCGGCGCAAGCGTTGATGGCCCTGCAAAACGCCGCATTCGACATGCGCAAATGGGCGCGAACGATGCCGCGGGAGCGCGCCGTCGCTTTCTACGCCTCCACTTTGGCGTTCGGGTTGTTCGACGATCGCGTCCTTTCGCACTAGGAAGCACGCATCGTTCTCATTCTGGAGTTTCCAATGGCCGGCATGGCACCCTTCGACTGGGCTGACCCTTTCTTGCTCGACGATCAGCTCAGCGATGACGAGCGC
The DNA here is from genome assembly GCA_039916765.1 of Sphingomonas sp. GTDB lineage: Bacteria > Pseudomonadota > Alphaproteobacteria > Sphingomonadales > Sphingomonadaceae > Sphingomonas. Next base: position 1,656 of record JBDSKT010000204.1, on the reverse strand, counting down.
ATGATCCGCGATACCGCGCGGGCTTATGCCGAGGACAAGCTCGCGCCCCGCATTATCGACGCGTTCGCGCACGAAACGACCGATCCGTCGATCTTTCGTGAGATGGGTGACCTGGGGCTGCTCGGCCCTACGATACCCGAGGAATATGGCGGAGTGGGCGCTTCCTACGTCGCTTATGGCCTTGTCGCGCGCGAAGTGGAGCGGATCGACAGTGGTTACCGCTCGATGATGAGCGTGCAATCGAGCCTCGTGATGTATCCGATCTACGCATACGGCTCGGAGGAGCAAAAGCGGAAATATCTGCCCAAACTCGCGACCGGAGAATGGATCGGCTGTTTCGGACTGACCGAGCCCGACGCCGGCTCCGATCCGGGCGGGATGAAAACCCGGGCGGTAAAAACCGATAGCGGTTACCGCATCTCGGGTTCGAAAACATGGATCAGCAACGCGCCGATCGCGGACGTGTTCGTCATATGGGCCAAGTCGGACGCGCATGGCGGCGGCATTCGGGGGTTCGTGCTCGACAAGGGTATGGCAGGCCTCACAACCCCCAAGATCGAGGGCAAGCTCAGCTTGCGTGCCTCGATCACCGGGATGATCATGATGGATGACGTTGAGGTGGGCGAGGATGCCCTGCTGCCTGACGTCCAGGGACTGAAAGGCCCCTTCGGCTGCCTCAACCGTGCGCGCTACGGCATCTCTTGGGGCTCGATGGGCACGGCCGAATTCTGCATGCACGCGGCGCGGCAATATGGCCTCGATCGCGCACAGTTCGGCAAGCCGCTTGCCGCCAACCAGCTCTACCAGAAGAAGCTTGCCGATATGCAGACCGAGATCGCGCTCGGGCTACAGGCGTCGCTCCGGGTCGGCCGACTGATGGACGAGGGCAAGTTTGCGCCCGAGATGATCTCCATCGTCAAGCGCAACAATGTCGGCAAGGCGCTCGATATCGCTCGCGCCGCTCGCGACATGCATGGCGGTAACGGCATCACGGGCGAGTATCAGGTGATGCGCCACCTAATGAACCTCGAGACGGTCAACACGTACGAAGGCGCCCATGACGTGCACGCGCTGATCCTCGGACGGGCGATCACCGGTATTGCCGCGTTCTGATGACAGCGCCGGCGCCTCTCGCCGGCCTGCGCATCCTCGAGATCGCGAGCATCGGGCCGGGGCCGTTTTGCGGGATGATGCTCGCAGATCACGGCGCCGAGGTGATCCGGGTCGAACGGGCGAGCGGTGGCCTGGCGATTTCTGACTCGGCAAAGGACCCGCTGCTTCGCTCACGGCGATCGATCGTGCTCGACCTCAAGGGACCCCTTGCCATCGCTGCCGTGCGGCGGCTGGCGACGACGTGCGACGGATTGATCGAGGGCTTCCGCCCCGGCGTGATGGAACGGCTCGGCCTAGGGCCCGAACAGCTGCTCGGCGACAATCCCCGCCTCGTTTACGGCCGCATGACTGGCTGGGGCCAGACCGGCCCGCTCGCGAGGACCGCAGGGCACGACATCGACTATATAGCCATCTCAGGTACCCTCCATGCGTTCGGTCCGGCGGGTGGCAAGCCCGTCGCGCCGATCAACATGATGGGCGATTTTGGCGGTGGCGGGATGATGCTCGCGTTCGGCATGCTCGCCGCCATCCTGCAAGCGCAGG
>JBDSKT010000203.1:0-4137 GCA_039916765.1 Sphingomonas sp. | reverse complement strand
TGATATGTGGGCCGGGCAATAATGGAGGGGACGGCTACGTCGCCGCGCGGATCTTGCGTGCAGGCGGCATAAACGTGCGCGTGGCGGCAAGCCGCGACCCGGGGACCGAGGCGGCGGCGGACGCGCGCCGCGCATGGGGCGGCGCGGTCGAGATTTTGGCGACTGCCGCGCCGGCGCCCGTGCTGGTCGATGCGCTGTTCGGCACCGGTCTGACCCGCCGCGTGGACGACGACACGGCGCGGAAGTTGGGCGATCTCTGCCAAGCGGCGCGATTGTCGTTCGCCGTCGATTTACCCAGCGGCATGGACAGCGATAGCGGCGAATGGCTAGCCGCGACCCGTCACCGCATCGACATCACGCTGGCGCTTGGAGCGCTCAAACCCGTACACGTCTTGGCGGAGCCGGGGGGATCGTGCGGCGAGGTACGCATAATCCCGCTACCTATTGATACAGCGCCCAGCAACGCGGTGGTCATCGACCGCCCCAATCTCGCGCCTCCCACCGGCGGCTCGACCAAATATAATCGCGGCATGCTCGTGGTGGTGGGTGGCGTCATGCCGGGTGCGGCGTCGCTCGCTTCCGAAGCGGCGATGCGCGCCGGGGCGGGATATGGCCTGTTGCTCGCTGACGACGCCGGTCCCGGCCCGCGCGCCGTCGTGCGCGGCACCTGGTCAGCCAGCGCGCTTGACGACGAGCGGATCGGCGCGATCCTCGTAGGTCCGGGCCTCGGTCGCGACGGCACCGCTTGCGAACGACTTGCCGCCGCGCTCGCGACGGAGCGTACCGTCATCATCGACGGCGATGCGCTGCACCTGATCGCCGGTCGCGATTTCCGCGACAGGAAGGCGCCGACGATCCTTACCCCGCACGCCGGCGAATTCGCCGCCGCCTTCGGCACGCCGCCGGGCAACAAGATCGATGCCGCGCGTACCGCGGCCGCGCGGTCGGGCGCGGTGATCGTGTTCAAGGGCCCGACGACGGTCATCGCGGATCCGTCCGGCGATGTGGTGGTTTCACCCAACGGTTCTCCCTGGTTGTCGACCGCCGGCACAGGGGACGTCCTGGCCGGGACGATTGGCGCGCTGGCGGCCGGCGCGCTGCCCGCCTTCTATTCCGCGCAGGGCGGGGTATGGCTGCACGCCGAAGCCGCGCGCCGTCTCGGTGGCGCATTCATCGCCGACGACCTGGCGCGCGAGCTCTCCGCCGTTCGCGGCGCCTTGTGAGCGACGGTATGAACGACGTGATCGTCCGCATCGCCGGGCGCGGGGAGGGCGTTACCGCCGATGGCCGTCACGCGCCGCTCACCGCGCCGGGCGACGCGCTTTCCCCCGACGGAACGGTCATCCCCGGGCCGCACCATCAGACCCCGCCATGCCGCCACTTCCCGGCGTGCGGCGGATGCCAGCTCCAGCATCTCGACGATTCGAGCTATGCCGGTTTCATCGTCGATCGCATTGCCGGCGCGCTGGCCATGCACAGGATCGAAACCGAAATCCGCCAGCCCGCCTTGTCGCCAGCGCGGACCCGCCGTCGCGCCACCTTGCAGGCCGAACTCGTTGGCGGGCAGGTCCGGATCGGCTTCAGCGAGGGGTCGAGCCACACGTTGGTCGATCTGCGTGAGTGTTGGGTGCTGACTCCGCAGCTATTCGCGCTGATCGCGCCGCTGCGGGGTCTGCTTCGCCCCTTGCTTCAGCGGGGGCGCCGGGCGCGGCTGCATCTGACCGGCGCGGATCAAGGCATCGACCTGCTGGTCGAGGGTATCGCCGCCGATGGGCTCGCCGCCGCCGAATCGATCACCAACTTTTGCCAGACGCATGGCATCGCGCGGTTCAGCATCGACGGCGGACTAGGCCCGGAAACGCGCTGGGAGCCCGAACCGGTGACCATCACGCTCGGCGATGTCGCGGTGCCGCTGCCCCATGGCGCGTTCCTCCAGGCGACGCGCGAGGGTGAGGGCGCGCTCATCGCCGCTGTGCGCTCCGCGACCGTCGGCGCGACGACGACCGCGGACCTGTTCGCTGGGCTAGGCACATTCGCGCTGTCACTGCCGGGGCGAGTCTACGCCGCCGAGGCCGCGCGTGACGCCATCTTCGCGCTCAAGGCGGCCGGCACGCGTGCCGGGCGGCAGCTGTTCGCCGACCATCGCGATCTGTTCCGACGCCCGCTTACCGCCGAGGAGGCAGGCCGCTTCGACGCGGCGGTACTGGACCCGCCCCGCGCCGGCGCGCGAGAACAAGCCATCCAGCTGGCGGCGTCGATGGTACCGATCATCACTTATGTTTCGTGCAATCCCGGTACGTTCGCACGCGATGCGGAGATTATCTGCGAAGGCGGCTACGGCTTGGATTGGATCCAGCCGGTCGGCCAGTTCCGTTGGTCCACGCATGTCGAACTTGCCGCGCGGTTCAGCCGTCAGGCGGGATAATCCGCGCCGATGAAGTACAATCCATCGGGCGGAGCATTGAGACCCAGCGCCGCGCGGTCCGTCGCGGCCAGTGCCGTCGCGATGGCATCAGGCGTCCATTTTCCCTGACCAACGAGCGCGAGGCAACCGACCATGGAGCGTACCTGATGATGCAGGAACGACCTGGCCGACGCGAACACGCTGATCCGGTCGCCCTCCCACGCTACCTCGAGCCGGTCGAGCGTGCGCAGCGGGCTGTCGGCTTGGCAATGCGCCGAACGAAAGGTGGTGAAGTCATGCCGCCCGACCAGATGCGCCGCGCCCTCGGCCATCGCGGCGGCATCGAGCGGGGTCGCCACGCGCCACGCCAGTCCCGCCTCGAAGGTCAACGGCGCGCGTCGGGTGACGATTCGGTACTCGTAGTGGCGCCCTAGGCATGAGAAGCGCGCATGCCACTCGTCGGGCACGACCTCGCACGCCAGGATCGCCACCGGAGCGGGGCGGACCCGGGCGTTGAGCGCTTCCATCAGGCGGAATGGCGTGATCGGACGCGCGATATCGACATGCGCGCGCATCGCTGTGGCGTGAACCCCCGCATCGGTGCGTCCCGCGGCGTGCACCGCAACCGTCTCGCCGGTGATATCGAACACCGCGCGCTCGAGCGCCGCCTGCACGCTGGGTCCATGATCCTGCCGCTGCCAGCCCATGAACGGGCGACCGTCAAATTCGATCGTCAACGCGAAACGGGTCAAAGCTGCGTGCCGGGAGGGATGGGAAAGCCACGCAGCAATTCCTGCACCGTCATGACGCCACGCCCGGCGCGTTGCACGCTGTCGGGCCGAATAGCCCCGATGCCGCACCCGATGCCGAGTTGATCGTCAAGGACCAACCCCGGCGTTGCGGAAAATTCGGTGCTGAAGTCGTTTGGAGACGCAGTCTGAATATTGGCGGTGTGTATTTTGATCCGTTCGCCGAGATATTCGAACCATGCTGACGGAGCCGGATTGAAGGCGCGAACTTGCCTCAAAACGTGTTGCGCGCCGGCGGCCAGTCGATCCTCGTCTCTGCCTTGTCGATCTTGTGAGCGTATGTGATGCCGACATCCGACTGAGCAACGACGGGAAAGGCCGGGAGATTGGCGATGACCTCCGCAAGCAGTTGGCCGCCTATCTGCGAGAGCCGCGAAAAAAGCATGCCGGATGTATCGTGAAGGCCGATCGCCGTCCGCGCCTCTGCCCGCACCGGCCCCGTATCGAGCCCGGCCTCCATCTGCATGATCCCGACGCCAGTTTCGGTGTCCCCCGCTAGGATTGCCCGCTGGATCGGCGCCGCACCGCGCCAGCGCGGCAGCAGCGAGGCATGGATATTGAGACAGCCATGCACCGGCGCATCGAGCACCGCCTGCGGCAGGATCAGCCCGTAAGCGAACACGACACCGATATCCGCCCTCAACGCCGCGAACTCCGCCTGCGTCCCCTCGTCTCGCAGCGTCGTCGGCGTCCGCACCGCAATCCCTAACGCTTCGGCACGCGCCTGGACGGGGGAGGGTGTCAACGTCTTGCCTCGCCCGGCGCGGCGGGGCGGCTGGCTATATGCGGCAACCACCTCATGCCCCGCTTCGGCCAAAGTCGAGAGAATATCGGCCGAAAAGTCCGGCGTTCCCATGAAAACTATTCGCATAAAACAAGCCCTGGCCGCATGCCACTCCATCGCCGCTTGCCGGAGGGCAGCGC
>JBDSKT010000202.1:0-3510 GCA_039916765.1 Sphingomonas sp. | reverse complement strand
ATGCTCGCGAAAATCTCTGTCGTTCCGCCATAGCCGTGCTCGATCGTGTCTGCGCCAGCGGCGATCGCCCGGCGCATCCCTTCCGGTGTCACCGTATGAACCGCGACGATCCGCCCGGCATCGTGCGCCGTCGCGACGGCCGCCTTCATTTCATCGAGCGACAGCGTCGGGCGACTTGGCTCGCCCGGTTCCCAACGGTAATCGGCATAGAGTTTGACGATGTCGGCTCCGCCCGCAATTTGCGTGCGAACGGCGCGGATTATGTCATCGATACCGGCAACTTCCTGCGCGCCCTGGGGAATTTCCGCCCCGGGTTCGAACCCTTTGGGGCCGTAGGCGCCAAGCGCGACGATCGCACGCGTCGCGACCAGCATCCGCGGCCCCGGCACGATACCCTCGGCGATCGCCTTCTTCAGCCCGACATCGGCATAGCCCGCTCCCTCGGTGCCAAGATCGCGCTCGGTAGTGAAGCCCGCCAGCAACGTCGCTTTGGCCTGCGCGACCGCGCGCGCGGTGCGCAACGCGAGCGGCTCGTGCAGGACCTGATCGTCCCAGCTCGTTTCGTTATAGGGGTGCAGGAAGAGGTGGCCGTGCCCCTCGATCATTCCCGGCATCAAGGTGTCGCCGGGCAAGTCGATGACTCGCGCACCGGGCGGTGCGGAGAGATTCGGGCCGACCTCGGCAATCCTGTCCCCAACGATGATGACCTGCCATCCGGTATGCAGCGCCGGCTCGACGCCATCGAATACCGCCGCGGGCCGGAGCAGGATTGCGGGCTTGTCTTCCGCCAACGCCGGCAACGCGGAGACGAGCAGCAGAAGCGCCAACCATTTCATGCCTACATTTCCTTGTTCGCCGCGCCGCCGCCGGATAGCCTGACGGGTATGGATAGCCCCACCCCCGCCCTGCGCAAGGCGCTCGTTGCGCTGTGTCTCGTCTTCCCCGCCGGCGCGCATGCCGACGAGCCGACACGCCTCAAGGCCGAGGCCGCGCGTGTGGACATCGTTCGCGATGATTGGGGCATTGCTCACATATCGGGTCCGACCGACGCCGACGCGGTATTTGGTGCGATATACGCGCAGGCCGAGGACGATTTCGGTCGGATCGAGGCAAATTATCTGACCGCGCTGGGCCGTACGGCGGAGGCCGAGGGCGAAAGCGCGATCTGGGCCGACCTCCGTCAGCGGCTTTATGTCGACCCAACCGATCTGCAGTCTAGGTATCGCGGCAGCCCCCCATGGCTGCGCAAATTGATGGACGCGTGGGCGGATGGACTTAATTTCTATCTTTCCACGCATCCAAAGACACATCCCAAGGTTCTGACGCATTTCGAACCTTGGATGGCATTGTCGTTCACCGAAGGAAGCATCGGCGGCGATATCGAGCGCATCTCGCTCGCGGATCTCGCCGCCTTTTACGGCAAGCAAAAGATCGCACTAACCGACGAGGAAACCGGCCGCATCCCACGCGAACCGCGCGGATCGAACGGCATCGCCATCGCACCCGTCAACACGATCGACGGCCATGCGCTGCTGCTGATCAACCCGCATACGAGCTTCTACTTCCGCTCCGAATTGCAAATGACCAGTGGCGAAGGGCTGAATGCATACGGCGCTTCGACCTGGGGGCAGTTCTTCGTCTATCAAGGTTTCAACGAGCATGCGGGGTGGATGCACACCTCGTCGGGCGTTGATAATGTGGACGAGTTTGCCGAGACGATCGTCCCCCGGACCCGCGGCATGATCGCATATCGTTATGGCGCGACGCTGCGCCCCGTGAGCCGGACGGCGGTGACGTTATCCTATCGTCGGCCCGATGGATCGCTCGGCAATCGCAGCTTCACGACCTATGCGACGCATCACGGCCCGATCGTCGCGCAGCATGATGGCAAATGGATCGCGGAAGCGCTAATGTGGAAGCCGGTTCCCGCGCTGGAGCAAAGCTGGCTGCGCACCAAGGCGCATGACCTGCCGTCATACATGACCGTTGCCGCGCTGAAGGCGAACTCGTCGAACGACACGCTTTTTGCGGACAGCAAAGGCGAGATCGCATTCCTGATGCCGCAGTTCATGCCGGTGCGGGAGGATCGATTTGATTATACCAAGCCAGTCGATGGAGCGGATCCGGCGACGGATTGGAAGGGCCTTCACCCCCTCTCCGCCTTGCCAAGCGTGCTCAATCCCCGTGTTGGCTGGGCGAAAAATAGCAATGACTGGCCGTGGCAGTCCGCTGGGCCGGACAGTCCCAAGGCGGCGAGCTATCCGCGCTACATGGATCAGGTCGGGCCCAACGCGCGCGGAGCGCATTCCGACTTGCTGCTTACCGGCAAGCACGATTTCACCCCCCAGCGGCTGATCGCCGCCGCATATGACAGCTACCTGCCGGCCTTTGCGAAGCTGATCCCGCAACTCCTTGCCGCCTATGACGCGCTACCTGCGGACGATCGGCGGCGCGGGAGGCTTGATGCTCCGATCGAAGCGCTGCGTCACTGGGACGATCGCTGGGCGGCCGAATCGGTGGCGACGACGCTCGCCGTCTTCTGGGGAGACGCGCTGTGGAAGGATGTCGGCCCCTTCGCTCGCGCAGAGCGGCTGAACGTCCCCGAATATATCGCTACGCGCGTGTCCGCGGCCGACAAACTTGCGGCGTTTGGTGACGTGATCGCTCGGCTGACGGCCGACTTCGGCGGATGGCGCGTGTCCTGGGGCCAGGTCAATCGCTTCCAACGGCTCGACGATTCGATCGAACCGCATTTCAACGATGTCGCGCCAAGCATTCCCGTCCCCTTCACGTCAGCGCAATGGGGTAGCCTCGCCTCGTTCGGCGCACACACATACCCCAACACCAAGAAATATTACGGCAGCAGCGGCAACAGTTTCGTCGCGGTGGTCGAATTCGGACCACAGGTGCGCGCCTGGGCGGTGACGGCGGGCGGTGAGAGCGGTAACCGAGCCTCGGCGCATTTCGGCGACCAGGCGAAGCGCTATGCCAGCGGCGCGCTACGCCCGGTCTATTTCTACCCCGCCGAGCTAACCGGGCATGTCGAGCAACGCTATCATCCGGGCGAGGCACGTTAGGCTCGGGAACGCCTCGGTCCCAGGCCCGTTGAGTCGTACCGATCGGAGATTGGCGATGGCAAACGAGGACTTCATGCTGGGCAAGGCCGAGGACGAGCAGCGCGACATTCAGGCACAAGTTGCCGAGGCGGACGCCACCGTGCCGGAGCCGAAGGATGGCGCGATGCAAGCCGGCGCGCGCACATATCCCGAACCACCCCTGCCGCGACAGCACCAGCCAAAACCAGGCAACGAGGCAGCGCTCGACCCTGCTCCGATGTATGACGCGCCCTTCTATAAGGGTTCGGGCAAGCTGGAGGGGTGTGCCGCGATCATTACCGGGGGCGATTCCGGCATAGGTCGATCGGTCGCCGTGCTGTTCGCGCGCGAGGGCGCCGATGTCGCGATCGTCTATCTCGGCGAGGAACAAGGCGATGCCGAAGCGACCAAGGCG
>JBDSKT010000201.1:0-2587 GCA_039916765.1 Sphingomonas sp. | reverse complement strand
TCGGGCAACGTTTCGGTCAAGCAGGCGGAGATGACGCTCAATTCCGCGCGCATGACGGTCGCCTATACGGGCCAAGTGGTGGACGGCAGCCCACAGGTTTCGCGGCTCGATGCGTCGGGCGGCGTGGTGGTGACGCGCCCGGACCAAAGCGCGCGCAGCCAATTCGCGGTTTACGATCTCAATACGCGCATCATCACCATGCTCGGCGGGGTGACGCTGCTTCAGGCAGGCAATACCGTCAACGGCTCGCGGCTGACGATCAATCTCGATTCGGGCAAGGCGGTGATCGACGGGTCGTCGGTGCGCGGGTCGCAGTCGGGCGGCGACGGTGCGGTGAAATCCAGCGGGGGCCGGGTCACCGGCACTTTCTCGGTGCCTAAGCGCAACTGATCGCGCGGGCGCCTGCAATCGCCGCGCGGCTATTCCCTCGCCGCCTCGTCTGGTACAACAGCCATGCACGAAGCTTGCCAACCCCCGTCCCGGTAAGTTTTCGGTAACCTCGAAATGCGACCAGTCGGAGCCGCGATGACCGAAACCGCCACCCTCGACGCCATCGAGCCGATCACCGAAGCGCCGGTGGCGCGGGGCCTGTCTGTGGTGTCGATCGCCAAATCCTACGACAAACGCACCGTGCTGACCGATGTGTCGGTTTCGGTGGGGCGCGGCGAGGTCATCGGGCTGCTTGGGCCGAACGGCGCGGGCAAGACGACCTGCTTCTATTCGGTAATGGGGTTGGTGAAGCCCGATTCGGGCCGAATCATGCTCGACGGGGACGATATCACCGGCTTGCCGATGTACCGCCGCGCGATTCTTGGGCTGGGTTACCTGCCGCAGGAAACCTCGATTTTTCGTGGTTTGTCGGTCGAAAAAAATATTTTGACCGTGCTCGAACTTTCAGAGCCCGACCGGGCGGCGCGCGGCGCGCGGCTCGACAAATTACTCGACGAATTCGGCCTTACCCGGTTGCGCGACGCGCCCGCCATGGCATTGTCCGGCGGTGAAAGACGCCGCGCCGAGATCGCCCGTGCGCTTGCTGCCAACCCGTCAATCATGTTACTCGACGAGCCATTTGCCGGGATCGACCCGATCTCGATCGCCGATATTCGCGATCTGGTGAAGGATCTGAAGAGCCGCGACATTGGCGTGCTCATCACCGACCACAATGTGCGCGAGACGCTCGATATCGTCGATCGCGCATACATCATCTATGACGGGCGCGTGCTGTTTAGCGGCAGCCCCGAAGAGCTTGTCGCCGACGCGAATGTCCGCCGTCTCTATCTCGGCGAGGGCTTCTCGCTGTAGCGCCCATGGCCCTTGGCCCCCGCCTCGACCTTCGGCAATCGCAATCGCTGGTGATGACGCCGCAGCTGCAGCAGGCGATCCGCCTGCTCGCGCTGTCCAACCTCGAGGTCGAGGGCTTTATCGCCGAGGAGATCGAAAAGAATCCGTTGCTCGAAGGCGGCGCTGCGGAAGATGACGGGCCGGTGATTGAGCGCGAGCCGGTAGCCGAGCCGCGTGCAGAACCCGCCAGTGCCGATGAACTGTTGCTTGGCGGCGATTCGACCGGCGAAGCGTCGCTCGACGTCGATTTCACCGCGGAGAGCTTCCACCACGATAGCGCGGCGGATTCGGGAGGCGGGCTCGACGGATCGCTCGGGATGAACGGCGCGAGCGGTGGCGGCGGCGTCGGCGAGGACGGCCCGGATTTCGACAGCTTTGCCAGCGCTGAGCGGAGCCTCGCCGACCATCTGCTTGCCCAGGCCGGCGCGGTGATCGACGGCGCCGACATGTTCATCGCAGCGCATCTCATCGATCAGATTGACGAATGCGGCTACCTCACCGCCTCGCTGCTCGATATCGCGACCCGGCTCGGTGTGCCGCTGGCGCGGGTCGAGACGGCGCTTGGTGTCGTTCAGACGTTCGAGCCGACCGGCGTCGGCGCTCGCGACCTTGCCGAATGCCTCGCGTTGCAGGCTAAGGAAGCTGACCGCTACGACCCCTGCATGGCGCGTCTGATCGACCATCTCGACTTGCTTGCGCGGGGCGAGTTGGGGCGGTTGAAGCGGCTGTGCGGCGTCGATGACGAGGACATGGCGGATATGATCCGCGAACTCCGCAATTATGATCCCAAGCCCGGCTGCCGCTTTGGCGGCGAAACGGCGCAGTCGGTCGTTCCCGACATCTTCGTCGCGCGCCGCAAGGATGGCTGGATGATCGAGATCAACACCGCGACACTGCCGCGCGTGTTGGTCAACCGGTCCTATTATGCCGAGTTGTTATCGGGCCCGCAGGACAAGCAGTCGAAAGCGTGGCTCAGCGACTGTCTCGCCAGCGCCAACTGGCTGGTCAAGGCGCTCGACCAGCGTCAGCGCACGATCGTCCGCGTCGCGACCGAGATCGTCAAACAGCAGGAGGCGTTCTTCCTCCACGGCGTCGCGCATCTGAAGCCGATGACGCTGGCGCGTGTCGCCGATGCTATCGATATGCACGAATCGACCGTCAGTCGGGTCACGAGCAACAAATATATGAGCTGCGCGCGCGGCACGTTCGAACTGAAATATTTCTTCACCTCGGGCATCCAGTCGTC
>JBDSKT010000200.1:0-4757 GCA_039916765.1 Sphingomonas sp. | reverse complement strand
AGCCCCGCAGCGCCCATATCCTGGATCGCGACGATCGCATCGGACGCCATCAGCTTCAGGCACGCCTCGATCAGCAGTTTCTCGGTGAACGGGTCGCCGACCTGGACGGTCGGGCGTTTCTCTTCCGAATCCTCGGAGAAATCGGCCGAGGCCATCGTCGCGCCGTGGATGCCGTCGCGCCCGGTCTTCGAGCCGACATAGACGATCGGGTTGCCCACGCCCGAGGCGGCCGAATAGAAGATCTTGTCGGTCGCCGCGATGCCTATGGTCATCGCGTTGACCAGGATATTGCCATCGTATGCGCGGTGGAAATTGACCTCGCCGCCGACCGTCGGCACGCCGACGCAATTGCCGTAGCCGCCGATGCCGTGGACCACGCCCGCGATGAGGTGGCGCATTTTCGGGTGATCGGGCCGGCCGAAACGCAGCGCGTTCATGTTGGCGATCGGCCGCGCGCCCATCGTGAACACGTCGCGCAGAATGCCGCCCACGCCCGTCGCGGCGCCCTGATACGGCTCGATATAACTCGGGTGGTTGTGGCTCTCCATTTTGAAGATCGCGGCCTGACCATCGCCGATGTCGACCACGCCGGCATTCTCGCCGGGGCCGCAGATCACTTGCGGGCCGGTGGTCGGCAGCTTCTTGAGGTGAATGCGCGAAGATTTGTACGAGCAATGCTCCGACCACATGACCGAGAAGATGCCGAGCTCGACGAGGTTCGGCTCTCGCCCCATCGCACGGAGGACGCGGTCATATTCTTGCGGGGACAGGCCGTGCTGGGCAACGATCTCGGCGGTGATATCGGTCATGGCCAGCCCTTAGCGGCGGCGCGCTCGCCCGTCACCAATTGTTGTCGTCGGCACGTCCGTTCGCACTATGGCAGGTCAATTGCGGCGATTTGGTTTTGCGATCGTTCAGCTCGCATATGCTCTGGCGAATGCCGAAATCCATGAAAGGTAAGTCATGACCGTTACCCTCGCAGCGCTTGTTTTGGCAGCAGCAGCGCAGACCGTGCCGCCCGGCACCTACCAGATGAACAGTGCCGAGGTGCAAGCGTGCGGCGCGATGGCCGTGGAACGCAAGGCGCGCGATGCTGAGCTCAATCAGCGCGATGCGGCGATCGACGCAGAGCGTACCGCGCTACAGGCCAAGCAAGCCGAGGTCGAAGCGCAGCGCGCCGCCGTCAAGACAACCGACAAGAAGCAGGTGGCAAAGTTCAACGTGCTGATCGAGTCGGTCAACGCGGCCACCACGGCGTTCCAGCCGAAGCTTGCCGCGCGCAACGCCTATCTCGCGGAGAACAATGCATTCGTCGATTCGTACAACGCCAAGTGCGCGCATCGCAGTTTCAGCCCGGCCGATCTGGCGGCATTGCCGGCCGACCAGCGCGAAGCGCTTAGCGGCAATCTCACCACGCATACGATCATGGTTCCGGCGAATACGCCTAAACGTAAGCAGCGCTAATCGGCTGGCGGCACATTTCCCTCGCTAGCTGGCGTGCGCACAAGCCAGCTAGCGACAGCCCATCCGGCGAATGCGCCGAGACATTGCGCGATGACGAAGCCCGGCACGTCGATCGGCCGAAGCCCCGCAAAGCTGTTCGATAGCGCGCGGGCGATCGTCACGGCTGGGTTGGCAAAGCTGGTCGACGAGGTGAACCAGTATCCGGCGACGATCCACAAGGCGACGAGGGCGGGCAAGGCTTTGGGTCGATATCGGCCGCCGAGCACGATCGTAAGGAGCAGTCCGAAAGTTGCGATGAATTCACCGATCCATTGCCCGATCCCGGTGCGCTGTTTCGCACCCCATTGCAGGATGGTCATGTCGAACATCGCGTGGACAAGGAACGCGCCGAATATGCCGCCGGCGATTTGCGCCGCGATATAGCCCAGCCAGCGCTCGCGACGCCCGAGCAACAAGGTCACCGCCGGGTTGAAGTGCGCGCCCGAAATGTCGCCGAAGGTCGCGATCAACACATACAAAACAGCCCCGGTCGCGCCGGTGTTGCCGATCAAGGCAACCGCGTCGTTGCCGGCCGACAGGCGATCGGCCATTACGCCGGACCCCACGACCGTGGCGACGAGGATCAGCGTGCCGAGGAATTCGGCCGCGAGCGCACGGCGGAGGTCGATCACAGGATCTCGCGCACCACGTCCTGCGGACGGCACAGGCGCACGCCCTTGTCGGTCTCGACCAGCGGACGGTTGATGAGGATCGGATGTGCCACCATCGCGTCGAGAATCGTGTCGTCATTGGCATTGGCGAGATCGAGTTCGGCGCACAACTCGGCGGCAGGAGAGTTGTGCGCGCGCAGCCCGTCGCGCGGGGTCATGCCGGCGCGAGCATAGAGCGCGGCAAGATGCTCACGCGTCGGGGGATGCTTGAGATATTCGATAACCTTCACTTCGACGTCCGGCGTTTCCGCAAGAATTGCCAGCGTTTTGCGCGACGTCCCGCAGGCCGGGTTGTGCCACATCGTCGCCTTCATGCCGCCTTCTCCTTACTCTGGTCGCGCGGTGTCACGGCGCAGGCGTCGCCACCGCAGCAGTTGTCGGTCAGATACCCGACCAGCGTCGCCATCGCCTCGAACTGGGCGGCGTAGATCAGCGATCGACCCCGACGAGTCACGTTGACGAGCCCGACCCGCTCGAGCTGCGCGAGGTGGAACGACAGGCTCGAGGCTGGCACGGCCAACCGGCGCGAGATTTCGCCCGCGGCCATGCCGGACGCGCCGGCTTCGACCAGCAGGCGAAATGCAGCCAACCGGTGCGCCTGCGCGAGCGCGCTCAGCGCATCGACAATCCGTGCATCGGACAATTCCATATTATTGGAAATATCAAATCATCGGTCAAGACACAAGCGGCTCAGGTCGCGGATCGTTTGGCCTCTGCCAGGAAATCGACATCGCGGCGTTCCGGCCCGAGCGCGGTCCAGATCACCAATACTACCGCGGTAATTCCAGCGACGAGCGCAAGTGCCAGGCCGTAATTCCCGTCATGCGTCCGAGCGAACCACGCCTGGAACGGCCCGTTGCGAGAGGCGATGAGATTGCCGAGCTGATAGGCGAAGCCCGGAAACAGCCCGCGCGCCAACGCCGGCGACAGTTCGTTGAGGTGCACCGGCACGATCCCCCACGCCCCCTGCACCGCGATCTGGAGGAGGAACGCGCCCAGCCCGAGCAACAGCGGCGTGGTGCCGAACGCCCATAGCGGGATCACCGGCAAGGCAAGCGCGCTGGCGATCATGATCGCGCGTTTGCGGCCGATCCTTTCAGACCAGATGGCAAAGCCAAGCCCTCCGATAATCGCGCCGACATTCATGATCGCGGTGAGCGCACCCACGGTGTGCGTATCGAAGCCGTGCTGCTTCTGCAGGAAGGTCGGGTATTGGTCCTGCGTGCCGTGGCTGAAGAAGTTGAATGCGGTCATCAGCACGACGAGATAGGCCGCGATCTTCCAGTGCCGTGCGATCTCGACCAGCGGATTGACCCGCGCCTTGGCGGCGTTGACCAGATGCACCGGGCTTTCCTCGACATGCAGCCGGATCAGGAACACGAGGAGCGCCGGAGCGACGCCGACGAAGAACATGCCGCGCCAGCCGATGCGGTCGAACAAGAGGTAATAGACCAGACTGGCAAGGAAATAGCCCGACGGGTAGCCGCTTTGCAGCAGCCCCGAAACCGGGCCGCGCAGCTTGGGCGGAATACTCTCCATCACCAGGCTCGCGCCGATCCCCCATTCGCCGCCCATCGCGAAACCGAACGCGGCGCGGATTGCCATCAGCGAGGCGAGCGACCAGGCGACGCCCGAGGCCACGGAAAAAGCCGAAAAGGCGAGGATCACGACCATCAGCACCGGGCGACGCCCGTAACGATCGGCGAGCCAGCCGAAGGCGAAGGCGCCGAAGGGGCGCGCGGCGAGGGTGACGAACAACAGGTTCGACACCGCCTCGTCGTCGGCGTTGAATTCCTTCGCGATCGCGCCCTTGAGGAACACGAGCAGGAAGAAATCGAACGCATCGAGCGTCCAGCCGAGATAGCTCGCCCAGATCGCGCTCTTCTGCGATTTGGACAGCAGCCCGAAGTCGGTCAGCAAGCTCACGGCTGGGCAGGCTTACCGGTATGCCATTCCTGAATCGCGTCGTGGTACGTTTGCGACGCTTTCAGTTTAGCGAGATAGGGAATCGGTCGCTTGGTCGACCATGCCATCGAGTCACCGCCGAAACCACCGCGCGCGCCGCAATAGCCTTGGCAACTGCTATCCTCGTCGTGCCAGGCGAATCGATCACCCTTGCGGGCGACATGAAGCACGCATCGCGTGCCGTCGCCGGAGATGTTGCCGAGGTCGCGGTAGACCAGCTCGTTACCCGCCGCGGCGGCGACCCCGGCAACGCTGCAACTATGGCCGTTATAGAATTTGAGTTCGAACCGCACATAGGCATGGGTTGCATCGACCGGCACGACCTCGGCCACGTCGTCACTCCAGAATTTTTCGCCCGTGACCATGCCGTTGCGGAAGTGATGGCTGTAGCGGCCGGCAAGTTCCCTTACGGGATCCGGCGTCGTGGGTCCGGCGGCGAGCGCCAGCGGGAGCAGGAACAAGATCCAACGTCGCGCCATGGTCATGTATCCTGCTTCGCCAGCCATTCCTCGAGCCACTTGATCGTGTATTCGCCCGCCTGAAACTCCGGGTCCTCGATCAGCGCCCGGTGCAAGGGGATGGTGGTCTTCATCCCCTCGATCACGAATTCCTCGAGTG
>JBDSKT010000199.1:0-12267 GCA_039916765.1 Sphingomonas sp. | reverse complement strand
TGGATCGGCCAAAGAACTGCTGATATTCAAATCCTATGAATTACGAGGACATTGGGAGCGAATCGAACACCGAGGTTTGCCGATATGCTTTCGACACTCACGCTTCTGCTCACCTCGGCTAGTCCTGCAGTTTCCGCTCCACCCCTCGCTACGGCGGCGGCTGACCAGCAGGCGGTTCCACCAGTCGGGGCAGAAATCGTCGTAACGGCGCGCCGGCGCGAGGAGCGGGCGCAGGACGTACCCATTGCCATGTCTGTGATCGACGCCGGGACGATCAGCAATACCGGGGCGTTCAACGTCAATCGCCTCCAGCAACAGCAACCCGCGCTGCAATTCTATTCGAGCAATCCGCGTAATTCCTCGATCAACATTCGCGGTCTTGGCACGCCCTTTGGGCTGACGAACGACGGCATCGAGCAGGGCGTAGGCTTCTATCTGGACGGTGTTTATGTCGGCCGGGTCGGCGCCTCGACCTTCGATTTCGTCGATGTCGATCGCGTCGAGGTCCTGCGCGGGCCCCAGGGCACGCTATACGGCAAGAACACGACCGCGGGCGCGGTTAACATCACCACGCGCGCGCCGAGCTTCACACCCGAAGCGCAGGTCGAAGCGAGCGCGGGCAATTACGACTATTGGCAAATCAAAGGGTCGGCATCCGGCCCGATCGTCGCGGACAAGCTGGCGGCACGGCTGTCGATGTCGATCACGCGACGCGCCGGCACCGTCCTTGACGTCAAGACCGGCGAAGATCTCCAGCGGTTGGATAACTTCAGCATCCGCGGCCAACTGTTATGGAAGCCTAGAGCCGATATCAGTTTTCGTCTCACCGGCGATTTCAACGTGCAAAACCCGTTTTGCTGCGTGCAATATTACGCGCGCATTGCACCGACGCAGCGACCGCTCAACCGTCGATACGCAGCGCTCGCCGCTGCGGCGGGTTACGCCCCGCCGAGCACCGATCCTTTCGCGCGCGTCACCGATCTCGACGCCTCGATCAATTCGCGCCAGGAGATGGGCGGCGCATCGCTGGTCGGCAATTGGGACTTGGGCCCGGCTACGATCACTTCGGTCAGCGCGTGGCGGTACTGGGATTGGAAGCCGGCGAACGACCGCGACTTTACCGGCTTGCCCATCACTACCGTGTCGCAGAATCCGTCGCAGCAAAAGCAATGGTCGCAAGAACTGCGGCTAGCCTCGAACGGCAAACGCAAGCTCGATTACACCGTGGGGTTGTTCTACTTTCACCAGCAGATCAACACGCAAGGCTCACAGGTGCAGGGGCCTGCGGCGAGCGCATGGCTACTCAACCCGACGAGCGCCGCCGGGCGTAATCCGGACACCCTGAATGGGCTCACCAGCACCAACGATATCCATTTCGACAACGACAGCTTTGCAGTCTTCGGCAAGCTGAATTGGCAGCCCATCGCGGGCCTGCACCTCCAGCCTGGGCTGCGTGTCAATTACGATCGCAAGAACGGGTCTTATATCGCGACGGTCAGCATCAACAATGCCACCTATGCTAACAAGGTCGCGACTTGCGCCAACCCCACGGTGCTCACGGCGGACCAGCTGAACACGCTTGCACCACAATGCTACAGCCCAAAATTCAGCGATTGGAACGTCTCGGGCGACGTGACGCTGTTCTACGATTTTTCTTCCGACATCCACGGCTACGCGACCTACGCGCGCAGCTTCAAGTCGGGCGGCATCAATCTGTCGGGCTTGCCGCTCAATGCGACCAATACAGGAGTCGACCTGACCGCGCAGACGGTCAAGCCGGAAACCGAGAACCACTATGAGTTCGGGTTGAAGATGCAGTTCCTGAACCGAAAGCTGACGTTGAACCTCGCCGCCTTCTGGACCGACGTGTTCGATTATCAGGCGACGGTGAACAACGGCCAGACTACGGTCATCCGCGGCTATCTCGCGAATGCGGGGCTGGTGCGCGTGAGGGGCATCGAGTTCGACTCGTCGTTCCGGCCGAGTCCACGGCTGAGCTTCTATACCAATGGCGCCTATACCGATGCTACCTACCTCCGCTTCACCAATGCGCCGTGCCCGCCCGAACTGACGGGCGGCACGGTAGCGACGGCGGCGCAAACACCCGGTGCGGCAGGCGTGTCCGGCGCGCTCAGCCCGTTGACCTGCGACATTTCCGGCGGCGCGCTACCCGGCATATCGAAATGGTCGTTCTCGTTCGGTGGCGAAATAAATGCTCCCATAGGGCAGGGGCAGATCTATCTCGGATATGACGGCAGTTATCGCTCGCGCTTCTCATCCAACCCGTCGCCTTCGGCCTACACTTGGATAGACGGATATTCGCTGTCCAACTTCCGGTTGGGGTATCGGCGAGACAGTTTCAATATCTTCGCCTGGGTCCGCAACGCTTTCGATCAGAACTATTTCGAGCTCTTGTCGACCCAATCGGGCAGCACCGGTTTAATCGTCGGGCAGCCGGGCGACCCGCGCACCTACGGGGCGACCATATCGAAGCGATTTTGAGTCGTACGAGGCCACAATCCAAGCCGCACAAAAAGCAAACGCCCGGACCGTTTCCAGCCCGGGCGCCTGCGTGACGATTGCTCGTCAGCCCCCTTATGACCCTCGCCTGCGCGCCTCCCGGGAGGCGGGGCTTAAGGTCTTCCCCGAACCACGGCTTTGCCTGTGTCTCAGCGTGTACGGTGCTATGCGCGCTTCATGAACTTGTCATTGGGAATGTGGCGGTGCCAATCCGATTGCGGCAACGCTGTGTCGATCGCGCAACAGGGAGTTCCGGTTGCCTCTCCGGCCGCCGCCTCCTAGAGCGCGCCTCATGATCCTGTCCCGTTACGAAGCCATGATCGCGCGGCGTTATCTCCTGCCGGGCAAGGGCGAGGCGTTCATCCTGCTTGTCGCCGGCTTCAGCCTGGGCGCGGTGATGCTGGGGGTTGCAGCGCTCGTCATCGTGATGAGCGTGATGAACGGTTTTCGAGCGGAGCTCTTCGACAAGATCGTGGGCCTGAACGGCCATGCGGTCGTGCAGGGGATCGGCGGTCAACTGCCCGATTGGCGCGACGTCATCAAGCTTGCGGACGCCACGCCCGGCGTTACGAGCGCGGTCCCGCTGATCGAGCAGCCGCTGATGACGAGCTATAACGGCCGCGTCGAAGCCGTGTTGCTTCGCGGCATGCGCGTAAGTGACCTTCGCGGCAACGCAACGATCCGCAACAAGATCGTCTTGGGCTCGCTTGCCGGGATCACCCCGGGCGCCAACCGCGTCGCGATCGGTACGCGGTTGGCGGAAGAGCTTGGCGCGTCGGTCGGCAGCCAGATATCCCTCATCAGCCCGCAGGGTCAGACGACGCCCTTTGGCACGGTGCCGCGGATCGTCTCCTTCACGGTCGGCGCGATCTTCGAGATCGGCGTTTATGATTACGACAAGTCGTACATCCTGATGCCGATGGAAGACGCGCAGGCGCTCTTGCTGATGGGTGATTCGGTCGGCACGATCGAGATCCAGACCGACAACGCCGACAAGGTAGGAACGATTCTGGCTCCGCTTGCCGATAAGGTCGGACGGCGCGCCGTGCTGACCGATTGGCGGCAGATGAATGCCCAGCTGTTCGAGGCGCTCGCGGTTGAGCGGGTGGCGATGTTCACGGTCCTGTGCATCATCATCCTCGTCGCCGCGTTCAACATCTGCTCCTCCTTGATCATGCTGGTGCGCGCGAAGACGCGCGACATCGCCATTTTACGGACGATGGGGTCGAGCCGATCAAGCCTGCTCAAGATTTTCGTTACAGTGGGTATGGCGATCGGCACGCTGGGCACGGCAGCGGGACTGGTGCTTGGCTTCGTCTTCCTCTTTTTCCGCCAGAACGTGATCAATTTCATCCAGCTGGTTACTGGCCAGAACTTGTGGGACCCGACAATCCGCTTCCTTACGGAGTTGCCGTCCAAGCCCAACCCGGTCGAGATCGTCGCGATCGTCGCCATCGCGCTCGTTCTGACCTTCGTCTTCACGCTCTACCCGGCGTTCAAGGCGGCGGGGACTGACCCGGTGCAGGTGCTGCGGTATGAGTGACATCGCGGGCGCCTCGACAGATGAGGGCACCGTCCTGTCGGTAACCGGTCTCACCCGCACCTTTTCGCAGGGCGGCCAAACGATCGAGGTGTTGCGCGGGGTCGATCTCGCGGTCGGCAAAGGAGAAATCGTCGCGCTGCTAGGCCCATCCGGGTCGGGCAAATCGACTCTGCTGCAAGCCGTCGGACTGCTTGAGGGCGGTTTTGGCGGCTCGATCAGGATCGCCGGCATTGAGGCGAGCAAGGCCGATGCCAGCGCTCGCACGGCGCTGCGCCGAGATTATCTCGGCTTCGTCTACCAGTTCCACCACTTGTTGCCCGATTTCAACGCGACAGAGAATGTCGCTCTACCGCGCATGATCCGCGGCGCGAACAGAGTGGAAGCAGAGGAACGGGCAATCATCCTCCTCCGCGCGCTCGGGTTGGGCCACCGCCTGACGCACCGTCCAAGCCAGCTTTCCGGCGGCGAGCAGCAACGGGTCGCCGTGGCGCGCGCGCTTGCCAACCAGCCCGCTCTGGTCCTTGCAGATGAACCCACCGGCAATCTGGATGAAGCAACGGCGGATATCGTGCTGGGTGAATTCCTGCGGCTGGTGCGGGGGGAAGGCTCGGCGGCGCTGGTCGCCACGCATAACGAGCGGCTCGCGGCGAAAATGGACCGCGTGGTCCGGCTTCACGAGGGGAGATTGGCGTGAACCACTGGCGCGAGACACCGACCCTCGTCGGCAGGCATGTAACGCTGCGCCCGCTTGATCCGACCGACCGCGATGCGTTGTTGGCGGCGATGGCCGATGGGGATCTTGCGTCGTTATTCTATACGATCGTTCCCACGCCGGAAACGATCGATCCCTGGTTCGCGAGCACCCGGAACGAACAGGATGTCGGCCGAGCCATGCCGTTCGCGGTACTCGATGCGGCAGGGCGGGTCGTCGGGACCACCCGGTTCATGCGCATGGTCGAGTCGTACCGCCGGGTCGAGATCGGCACGACGCTTTACGCCAAAAGCGTGCAACGCACCGGGCTAAACACAGAGGCGAAGCGCCTTTTGCTCGGCCACGCGTTCGACGTGCTCGACTGCCAATGCGTGCAAATCCGTACCGACTGGCTCAATCGCCGGTCGCGCACCGCGATCGAGCGCCTCGGCGCGAAGCTGGACGGCGTCATTCGCGGCCATCGCATCATGCCCGACGGGCGGGTTCGCGATATGGTCGTCTACAGTATCATCGCCGGCGAATGGCCCGGCGTGCGCGCCAATCTGGACATGATGCTGAGCCGTTTCGAAGGGGATGCAACATGACGGTGATCACTGACCTGCGCGTCAAGGCGGCGGACGGTTCTGACGCTGATCTCGCCAGATATGCAGGCAAGGTACTGCTCATCGTCAATACCGCCTCGAAATGCGGCTTTACGCCGCAATATGAGAGCCTTGAGGCGCTACACCGTGATTTTGCCGACAAAGGCTTCGAAGTGTTGGGTTTCCCGTGCAATCAGTTCGGTGGACAGGAGCCCGGCGACGCGGCGGAAATCGCCCGTTTCTGCTCGCTGACCTACGACGTGACCTTCCCAGTTTTCGCCAAGATCGACGTCAACGGGTCGAACGCCCACCCACTATTCGTCGAACTAAAGAAACAGGCGCCGGGCTTTCTCGGAACCGAGGGTATCAAGTGGAACTTTACCAAGTTTCTGGTCGGCAAGGATGGCAAGGTGGTTGATCGCTACGCCCCCACGACCAAGCCAGAGGATATCCGGGCGGACATCGAAAAGCTGCTCTGATCTTCCACACTTTTCGTCGCACCGTGATTGGACGAATCACGCGCCACCACGCATAGTCGCGGCCATGCTCCATTCCGGCTTCGTGCCCCTTCGCGTTTTCTCGTCCTACACCATGCTCGATGGCGCGATCGAACCAAAGGCGATCGCGAAGCGCGCGCGCGAACTCGGATTCCCTGCCACCGCATTGACCGATCGCAATGGGCTCTACGCCGCGATGGCGTTCGGCGACGCGTGCAAAGCCGCAGGCGTTCAGCCGATCATCGGTGCTATGCTCGGCGTGTGTCGGCCCGACATGCCCGAGGGCGTGGATTCGGTGCTCGACTGGCTGGCGCTATATGCGCAGGATGAGGCGGGGTATCAAAACCTCTGTTACCTCGTATCGCAAGCGCATCTGGATCGCCCGCTCGACCTTGCTCCTCACGTCAATTTCGCTGCGCTGGAGGAGCGCACCGACGGGTTGATCGCACTGACCGCGGGGCGCGAAGGAGCGCTCGCGCGGTTGTTCGCCGAAGATCAGCCGGACCGCGCATTCGCCTATGCCGACCGGCTGCAGACGCTATTTCCCGACCGGCTCTATATCGAACTGACCCGTCGCCTCGACGAGATCGAGGGGAGGGCGGAAGGGCCGCTGCTCGATCTTGCCTATGCGCGCGGTCTTCCGCTCGTCGCGACCAACCCCTGCTGCTTCGCAGACGAAGATTTCGGCGAGGCGCACGACGCCCTGCTCTGCATCGCCAATTCAACCTATATAGCCAGCGAGGAACGCCCGCGGAGCTCGCCCGACGCCTGGATGAAACCGGCGAAGGACATGCGGCTGCTGTTCGCGGACTTGCCAGAGGCGATTGCCAACACGTTGGTCGTCGCACAACGCTGCGCGGTCGCCGCGCCGGCGCGCAAGCCCATCCTGCCGAGCCTGGCGGGCAATCGCGATGCCGAGGCGATGAAGCTGCGCGAAGATGCGCATGGCGGGCTGCTTGCGCGGTTCGCCAAGGGCAAGATCGCCGACGACGCTACGCGCCAGGTCTATACAGACCGTCTCGATTTCGAGCTCGACGTGATCATCTCGATGGGCTTTCCGGGATATTTCCTGATCGTCGCCGACTTCATCAAATGGGCCAAGGACCATGATATACCGGTCGGCCCGGGGCGCGGCTCGGGCGCCGGCAGCGTCGTTGCCTGGTCGCTGACCATCACCGACCTCGACCCGATCAAGCTCGGCCTCATCTTCGAGCGCTTCCTCAATCCCGAACGTGTGTCGATGCCGGATTTCGATATCGATTTCTGCGAAACACGGCGCGGCGAGGTGATCCGTTACGTCCAGGAGAAATACGGCCGCGATCAGGTCGCGCAGATCATCACCTTCGGAAAATTGAAGGCCCGCGCCGTTCTGAAGGACACGGGTCGCGTGCTTCAGATGAGCTACGGGCAGGTCGATCGTCTCGCGAAGCTCATCCCGAACCACCCGACCGATCCATGGACGCTCGACCGCGCGCTAGGCGGCGTGAGCGAATTGCGCGCGGAGTATCGCGGTGACGAGGGGGTCAGGCACCTGCTCGATCTCGCGATGAAGCTTGAGGGGCTACCACGCCACGCCTCGACCCATGCCGCCGGCGTGGTGATCGGGGACCGACCGCTCGCTGAACTGGTCCCGCTCTATCGCGACCCGCGCTCGGACATGCCGGTGACGCAGTTCGACATGAAATATGTCGAGAATGCGGGCCTGGTGAAGTTCGATTTTCTGGGTCTCAAAACGCTGTCCGTACTGAAAAAGGCGTTGGAGCTGCTCGCCAATCGAGGCGTGGTGGTGGATTTGGATGCGCTCGAGTGGGACGACTTGGGCGTCTACAAACTACTTCAGAGCGGCAACACGATCGGCGTGTTCCAGGTCGAGTCCGAGGGGATGCGGCGTACGCTATCGGCGGTGAAACCGACCGTGTTCGAGGACATCATCGCGCTCAACGCATTGTACCGCCCGGGGCCGATGGACAATATCCCGATGTTCGGTCGACGCAAGAACGGGCAGGAGCCGATCACCTATCCCCACCCGCTTCTGGAAGACCTGTTGGCGCCGACCTACGGCATCTTCGTCTATCAGGAACAGGTGATGCAGGCGGCGCAGATACTCGCCGGCTATTCGCTCGGCCAGGCCGACTTGTTGCGCCGCGCCATGGGCAAGAAGATCAAGGCGGAGATGGATGCTCAACGCGCCGGTTTCGTCGAGGGATGCCTCGGCCTTAATGGAATCGAGGCCGCCAAGGCGAACGAACTGTTCGACCTGATCGACAAGTTTGCCGGCTACGGCTTCAACAAGAGCCACGCCGCGGCATATGCACTGCTGACGTACCAGACGGCTTGGCTCAAGGCGCATTACCCGCACGAATTCTACGCCGCGTCGATGTGTTTCGATATGGGGTTGACCGACAAGCTCGGCGTGTTCGTCGATGACATGCGGCGACTGGGCGTTGCCTGCCTTCCGCCGGATATCAACGCGAGCGAGGCGGAATTCACCGTCGAGGAAGATGCGAGCGGAAAGGTTGCCGTTCGCTACGCGCTGGCCGCGCTCAAATCGGTCGGCGAGGGCGCGATGGAGCGCCTGGTCGCCGAACGCGACGAACATGGCGCCTTTGCCGATATCGACGACCTTGCCCACCGGGTTGATCCGAGAATGCTCAACAAGCGGCAGGTCGAAACCCTCGCAGCTGCCGGCGCGTTCGACAGCTTGACCAGCAACCGCGCCGGACTGTTCGCCTGCGCCGAGACGGTTCTCGCCACGGCCGCGCGCGTCAACGACCAGAAGGTCAGCGGGCAGCATGGGCTGTTCGGCGGCGATGACGCCAAGGAGCCACCGATCAAGCTTCCGCTGTCGGCGCGGTGGACGCTGGCGCAACGGATGGAGCAGGAAAAAGAGGCATTCGGCTTCTATTTCTCTGCCCATCCGGTCGACCGCCACTCTCATCTGGCGCGGATGCACGGCGCGCGCAGCTTTGCGGCACTCGGTGAGTTGCAGATCCCCGACGACGGCAGCCGCGCCGGTGCGACCATGGCGGCGCTGGTCGAGGATACGCGCTGGCGGACGTCGGCGAAAGGGCGGCGTTACCTCATGGCGACACTGTCCGATCCTTCGGGGCAGTTCTTCGCCACCTGCTTCGACGACGCGGTCGCGGGAGATCTCGAGGAAGCCGGGCGTAACGGCGGGTGCGGCATCGTCACCGTCGAACTCGACCGGCGACCGGGTGAGGAAACCCCGCGTGTCACCGTAAAGCGAATTCAGCCGTTCGAGGCGCTCGCCTCCAACGCCCGTTTCATCCTCGAAGCCGACGTCGCGACATCGGCCGCCATGGAAGCGCTCGGCAGGTTGCTGGCCGAGGCGCGGGGCGCCAAGGGGCAAGTGTGGATCGCCGCCGCGCTGCCGGATGGCGGCACCGCACGCATACTTCTGGGCCGTGACTTCCTGATCGACGGCGAGCTTGCGGCGCGGATCGAAGACCTGCAGGATGTGTCCAACGTCGAGCTCAGGACGTCGGAGACCAGGCTCGCGCTCGTTTCCTGATCACTCCTCGCGCGAGCGAGAGCAGGCCAAGGACGCGGCTGGGATAGGCACGGTGCCTGCCTGCGCGATCGGTACGTACGGGAGGGGAAGGTTCATGCTCGGGGCCATGCAGGATTTCGAGTTGCGCGTGCCGCGCCTCCTCGATCACGCCGCGCGCGAACACGCTCAGCGTGAACTGGTCACCGCTTGGGCCGACGGCACCGAGACGCGCACGACCTGGGCGGGCATCGCACGCGATGCGAAGCGGCTGGCGCAAATACTGGAAAGACTTGGCATATCACCCGGCGATCGGATCGCGACCCTGGCGATGAATCACCATCATCACCTGATCGCTTGGTACGGCGCGATCGGGATGGGCGGGGTGATCCACACGATCAATCCGCGCCTGTTCGACGAGCAATTGATTTACATCGCTAATCATGCCGAGGACCGCGTGTTGTTCTACGACCGCGCGTTCCAGCCGATCGTCGATCGCCTCAAGGCGGGCTGGACCAGCATCGAACATTACATCTGTCTGGATGACGGCACCTTCGAAGCGCTGATCGCGACGGGAACCGACGATTATTCATGGGTCGAGGGCGATGAGCGCGCTCCCTGCATGCTTTGCTACACCAGCGGCACGACCGGCAATCCAAAGGGGGTTCTTTACGAACATCGCTCCACCGTGATCCACGCCATGGCCGAGGTCGCCCCCTGGGTGTTCAACATCAGCCCGCGCTCGGTCGTCCTCCCCGTAGTTCCGTTGTTCCACGCCGCTGCCTGGGGTTTGCCCTTCGCCTGCGCGCTCGCCGGAGCGAAGCTGGTTTATGCCCAAGTCAACGATCCCGTGGTCTTGTGCCGCTTGATGAACGACGAGCAGGTGACGCATTCGGCCGGCGTGCCGACGGTGTGGCTGTCGATGTTCCAGCATATCGACACGACCGGCGAGATGCCCCGTTTCCTTGAACAGGTAACGATCGGCGGATCGGCCGCACCGCGTGCCATGATAGCGCGGATCATGGGTATGGGCGTCACGGTCAAACACCTCTGGGGCATGACCGAAACGTCCCCGATCGGCACCGCCGGCACGCCACCCCCGCATTGGGACGCCATGACGTTGGATCAGCAGCTCGATCTCGTCGCGAAACAGGGTGCGATCCCGTTCGGGATCGAGCTTCGCGTCGTCGATGACAACGGGGCCATGCAACCGCGCGACGGCACAAGCTCTGGCCGTCTCCAGGTACGCGGACCCTGGGTCATCAAGCGTTACTTCAAGGCGGACGCCGACGCTGTTGATGCCGACCAATGGTTCGACACCGGTGACGTCGCTGTGCTCCACCCCGATGGCACGATGCAGATCACCGACCGCGCCAAGGACGTAATCAAATCCGGCGGTGAATGGATCAGTTCGGTCGATCTCGAGAATGCAGCGATAGGCTGTCCAGGGGTGGCCGAGGCGGCGGCAATCGGCGTTCACCATCCGAAATGGGACGAACGGCCGGTGCTGCTGGTCGTCAGGAAGCCGGATAGCGCCGTCACGGTCGAGGAAATTATCGCGCACCTGGCCGGACACGTCGCCAAATGGTGGCTTCCCGACGAGATTCTGTTTGTCGATGACCTGCCGCACACCGCCACGGGCAAGTTGCTCAAGACCGAGCTACGCGCTCGCTACAAGGACTATCGGCTGACGAACATGGGGTGATTTTTCTCCGGCAATGTCACATCTCGCTCCGCTCGCTCGTCATGGGCCGAAGGAGTGTTACCATGACCGATCGCCTGATACCGTTTGCCATCGTTCCGGATGCCATGAAGCAGCTGGCCGAGTTTTCGATGGGCTTGCCCAACCCGCTGCCTGCGAAGCTGCGTTTTCTCATCCAGACGCGTGCGTCGCAAATCAACGGGTGCGCGTTCTGCCTCGACATGCACTTGAAGGAAGCACGCGCCGTCGGCGAAACCCAGCAGCGGCTCGATCTGCTCGAAACATGGCGCGAGACCTCGCTGTTCGACGCACGCGAACGCGCCGCGCTCGGCTGGACCGAGGTGGTAACCGAGCTCGATCGCGCACAGAGCGACCAGCAGGCATATGACGACCTTGTCGCGGCCTTCGACGAATCCGAGGCGGTGTGGGTGACGATCAATATCGCCCTCATCAATCTGTGGAACCGCATCAATGCGCCATTCCACGTCGCACCAACGAGCACGTGAACAACGCAGCTCCCAACGCAGAATCGCTCGCCGCCTTCGAATCGGAGCGTCCCCGCCTCACCCGGATCGCGCATCGCATGCTAGGATCGGCGAGCGAGGCGGAGGATGTCGTGCAGACGGCGTGGTTGCGATGGGCGGCGACGGATTTGGCGGCAATCCAGTCCCCCGCTGCGTGGCTGACGCGCGCGGTCACCAGGATCGCGCTCGACATCCTCAAGTCCGCACCGCGCCGCAGCGAGGTATATGTCGGCCAATGGCTGCCCGAGCCCATCGTCGAAGAATTGCCCGGCGAGGAGGAATTGACCACCGGCTTGCTCCTCGCGCTGGAACGCCTGTCGCCGCTCGAGCGCGTCGCCTTCCTGCTCCATGACGTCTTCAGCGTCGATTTCGACGAAGTCGCACGCACGCTGGACCGCGACGCCGCGACCTGCCGGCAACTTGCCTCCCGCGCCCGGCGTCATATCGCCGCGGCGCGCCCGCGCTTTACGCTTCCGCCGCAAAAGCAGCGCGATATGCTCGAGGCGTTCTTTGCCGCAACACGGAGCGGCGACCCTTCGGCGTTGGGCGCATTGCTCGCTGAGGACGCAGTTCTGATTAGCGACGGCGGCGGACGTCGCCCAGCCGTGCCGTACCCGCTGTCGGGCCGCGATGTGATCGCCAAGATGTTTACCGGTTTCGCCCGCAGGTTCGAGCACGGC
>JBDSKT010000198.1:0-8622 GCA_039916765.1 Sphingomonas sp. | reverse complement strand
GCCACATCGGTGAGATGAATGCGGAGCCGGGAGTTGTGGCGTTTAAGGGAACGATTCAGAGCGGCGCACTAGCCGGGCAGACCGTCGACTTTGGCCATATAAAGCCGTATGATTATTTCGACTTTTCTACCCGGTTCGGGGTTGGTGAGCATTTCGACCTGACCTTTACAGTGCAAAATTTGTTTGACCGCGATCCGCCGATCACCGGATCGACGATTGGTTCAACGACGTTTAATAGCGGAAATACGTACCCATCGACGTACGACACGCTTGGTCGCCGCTTCGCGGTCGGTGCACGCGTCAAGTTCTAAGCATTATGCGAGACTGATTGGGGCGGCCTTCGGGTCGCCCCTTTTTTTTGTGCCGTAGTTCAGGTCAGAGGTCGAAGCCGAGCCGGTCAACCCAAGGCTGTAGGATGGGGAGTACAGGCACCAAGTATTCTCGATAACGGCGCCATTGTCCCCGACCGTCATAAAGCCCGCGGCGAACTTGCGTCGCACTCGCCGTTTGGACACCGCGGGACTTCGCTGTCCGATCGAAAGATCGAAAATCATCGGTCCATTCGAGTCCAGCGAAGCTCGCTAACAGGCGCACAGTTGGCTCGAAATCGGTTACGAGTTTATCATACCGTACTTCATGATACGCTAGCGGTAGACGTTCGATGCATCGTTCAGTTAATGTCATCAGCGCGTCGTAATGTCGTGCCGTCTCACCCAAATCACTGAAACACCAAGCAGCGGCGCTGGGCGTAAAGTTGATCCGGAAGCAACTAAGTACGACGTCGCGCGGGTCGCGCCGCATGATTACGATCTTGGCGCGGGGAAATAGGCGGGCGATTATGGGAAGTTTGATCCCGTTAAATGGGTTCATATCCACAAACACCCGGCCTTCGACATTGCCGGCCATCGCGCGGACGCGGTGCCAATAGCCTAGTCGCATGGCATGGAGTGACGCAGGATCGACGGTGTCGAGATTGGGCATCGATCCATCGTTCGCGACTATGACGTCATCGGTATCCGCCAACGTGTCCCGCTCTTCCAACGCGCGGACATTCGGCGCGCTCGCAAGAATATTTTCGACTAAAGTCGTACCCGATCGCGGATACCCTATCAAAAAAATATGCGATGCAGCTTCGCCGGCCAATCTTGGAACATCTGGCAGTGTGTCGATGACTCCAGCCGCCGCGACCTGTTCAGAAATCTTCTGAATGAAATCTCGATGGGACGGCCGATCGGGGCCAGGAGCAAGGACGTCCCGGTAAGCATCGGCAAAATGGCGCTGTGCGACTTCGTAAGCCCAAAAGGCCCCATTGACCTGATCCTGGCGATCTAGGGAATCACCGAGGAGTGTATTTGCTCTGATTCGATCTTCGGGTCGACCGGGTGCTGCCAGAAGGCGGCGTAGGCGCGTTTCGGCAGTAGCGCCCTCTCGCGCTTCGATTTCCATGGTGGCGAGGGCGAATGTCGCGGCTGGCTCCAACGAGTCGATTGCCAACGCGCGCGCAGCGTAAGAGCGTGCCGATGCCTTTTCGCCGCGCCTCGCCGCATCATCGGCAAGTTTACCCAGGGCCGGCGCCATTCCGGGATTTAGGGCAACGGCCTTCTCATAGCTTTCAACTGCCGCCGCAGGAGAGCGCATCTGCTCGAGCGCGTATCCCCGTTCAAGCCATGCGGCAGCGTGTCGTGGCTCGGCAGCTACAACGCGGTTCAAAATCTCCAACGCCTTGTCAGGGAATCCTTCTTTACGGAGCACAGCTCCGATCGAACCCAATATAAGGACGTCGCCTGGATCCAACGCGAGCGCGCGCTTAAGCAAGTCATGAGCTCCGCGAAAATCGCCAGCCTCCTCGCGCCGCCATGCGGCCAGGTTCAATAGCTGCGAATCGACGTGTCCCACCGAAATTGCCCGTTCGGCGAGTTCCGCCGCTTTAATGATATTTCCCGCTGCTAGCGCGAGATCAATTTGCCGTCTTAAATCTGAGACCGAAACGAGCCGACGTTGGCCATGTCTGACAACATTTGACATTTTAGCGCGGATGTCCCTTATTGTATCAACAACATAGTAGTAAAACCGTACGAGGTTAGATCATGCCTTTCCCATTGAGTATTGCTTTTTTGCTAGTTGCCCAGTCGAGCATGGCCAGCGCGCATGCTGTATCCGCTGGAGAGCGCGCCTCGGACGATCCCAATAAGATGATTTGCAAGCGCTTTGTGGAAATTGGTTCGCTGGTGGGCACAACGCGGACGTGCAAGACGAAAGCCGATTGGGCTCGCGATCGTGAAGAAGCGCGTTCGCAGGCTGCTATCGATGCTTGCCAAGCATCGAGCCGATCTGATTCGGGCGGTCAAACCATGAGCGGTGGCGCTGCTTGCTGATATCGAATTGATAATTCCTGCCCAGTTCTTGATCATCTTATCAGCGGTGCAATGGGATTTGTCTCTATGGTCAAAGCGTCGGCAAAAGCTTTGGTCCAGATCATGACCTTATCGATTTCCTCCGAATAGATGTCGGCTGCGGCGCGATGCTCGGCAGCCCGGTCGATCGCGTCGAACGCCGCGCCGGATTTGGAGTGGCGTTTAAAGGCTGGACCGGCGATGATTTCATTGCGCGCTGAAGGTGCAAGCGGTAATTCAAATAACTTCGCCAGCTGATCAATCGCTAAGCCAGGATTTTCCATTAAGGTTCCGCTGTCTAGCGAACGGAGGCGAGACGATCCAAATCGACGGATCAGATCAGCAAACAGCCGGTGGTTCGCCAACCAGCCTAGAGCGGCAATTTGCAGGTCGGTCTGGCCCATCAGGTCGCGTTCCGTAAATCCGAAGTCTGCCAAATTGTCGTCAAGCATACCGGCCATCATAGTGCGGACCCATAAGCGTCCGTCCAATCCCTTTTTGGCGATCGACTGCAAATAGGTTCGTAATGGAGCGTAGAGTAGTACCGCTCGCGAATTGGGGCGTAGCGCAAGGATCGGCGCTGCCAACCCGTTGCCGACCGTTGATGGTTTGACGAGCACGGCTTCTTTGGGAGCAAACGGTCTGGCCATGAGCGTCAGTGCGTCGTCGAGTACAAGCATTGCGCTCGACTCTGGTGCTCCACGTCGTCGCCATCCGACGATATCATTCAAGATTACGGGCTCTTTCAATGCCATAGCCCAATCTGGGCGATCAAACGCTCGCGCGAGCAAAGTGGAGCAACAATAGGCGGAGTGAAAAATGAAGTGTAGCGGTGCGGGAGCGGGTGCCGCAGCCATCACCTCTTCCCGTCGCAAAACGACTGGCTGACTGCCCTCCGGCAGCCACTCGTCGGTCAAGAAAGTAGCATCGTGGTGCATCGCCCGCGACACGCGTACGAAATGGATCGCGTCGAACTGCGGATCGTAGCGATGAGCTAGCCAGTCGGGGTCTTGTACGACTTCCGCAATAGATGCCGGCACGGCCTTGGAGCGATCGGTTGGGGTGGTTGAACGCATTGGTTTTGTTTGCGCATCGATGGCGGCGTTGTCTAGCGCTTGCCGCTGCGATAAGGCATATGTGTGACACCGGCCGCGATACAACAGGCGCTTGCCACTGCGGCGGAGGCGAGGAGGGCGGGCCGCAACGATGTGGCCACCCGCCTTTACCAGCAAGTACTCGACACTGCCGGCGAACAGCCAATGGCTCTGAACGCACTGGGGCTGCAAGCCCTTGCGGCCGGTCGTCTCGATGATGCGGCCAAAATGATCCGGCGTGCGATCAACGCGGATCCGGCGTCGCCGGAACTCTGGATCAACCTAGCCAGAGTTGCTCGCGAAGGACAAGACGACGATGCCGAAAAAGAAGCGCTTGAGGGCGCATTGGCGATTGATCAGCTCTATTTCATGGCACTGGTGAGAATGGCCGAACTGCTCGACCGCATGGGCAGCACCGCCGCCGCAGCGGAAAAGTGGGGCGGCGTCGTGGCGATGGGGTCCCAGATCGAGGAGCGAACGCCGGCGCTCGAAAATCTGCTTGAACGAGCGCGCGGTCGCGTCATGCGGCAGCGCGCGAACTTCGCAGAGGCGGTGGATCATGGTATGGCGGAAGCGCGTGCTGCGGTTGATCCGCTCTCCCGACGCCGGTTCGATGCATGTATCGACCATGCACTGGGGCGTCGCGCGATATACGCAAACCACTGCGCGGGCATGCATTTCCCGTTCCTGCCCGCCGAGGAATTCTTCGATCGAGCCCATTTTCCATGGCTGGAGTCGATTGAAGCACATGCTGACGTAATCCGCGCCGAGCTTCAATCCGTCCTTGCGGCAGACGCTGGACTATTGAAGCCTTACGTCGCGATGCCTCCGGGGACTCCGGCCAACAAATGGTCTTCGCTCGATCATTCGCCGGATTGGAGCGCGATGCATCTGTGGAAGGATGGTAGTCGTGACGACGCCGTCTGCGCGCGGTTTCCGTTAACAGCCTCGGCCATGGAAGGGCTTCCCCTCTCCGACTTGCCGGGGAAAACGCCGACCGTCTTTTTTTCGCTTCTGCGCCCGAACGCTCATCTGCCGGCGCATACCGGCGTTAGTAATGTGCGGACGATCATCCATTTGCCTTTGATCGTGCCGACGGGCTGCAGCTTTCGGGTCGGCGGCGAAACGCGGAACTGGGAGGTCGGGCGCGCCTGGGCGTTCGATGACACGATTGAACATGAAGCGTGGAACCGGTCCGATCAGGTTCGCGCGATCCTGATTTTCGACGTCTGGAACCCCTATATAAAGGCGGCAGAGCGAGACCTTCTGCGTCAATTCTACGCCATATCCGACGCAATAGATGGCGCGCCCGCGAGCGCGATCAGCATCAGCGAATAAGCGCAGCCGGAAGAAGCGCCGCGTCGGGGGATCCGGAAACGATGTGGCGCGTAAGCCACGCTGTCGCGGATGCGATCTCGGCGGCGAGGTCCTTTTCCACTTTTGCGATGCGGGCGAGGCGCGCGGCATTGTCGAACACTACCGAGGGGTTCTTCGAATACGTGGCAAATAGCGGGCCGGCGACGGTCGCCTCTAATTGTGGCCCCTCAATGGGCAACTCAAGGTGATGCGCCGCCGCTTTCAGCGTGGGAACGGGGTTGGCGAAGAAAAATTCAGCGTTCAGCGTTCGAGCGTGAGGCATCAACGCGAGCGCTTGCGCAAAAGCGTTGATTTGCGCGAGCCAGAGTGCTGCAGCGCGATCGGCATCTGACGCCAAGGAAAGGTCGCCGATATATGAGGCAAGTTGGCTGGTCACATTCCTGATCCATTGGCGGTGTGGCGCGTCGCGTAGGATCGCCATCAGATAGCTTCGAAACGGAAGGTATAGGAAAATTGCGCGCGCACCGGCTTGTGTCGCCGCCAGCTTGGGCAGCAGGAAGTTTACCGGTACGTTGGCCTTTATTAGCGTGGGAGCGTCGTCGCGGTAACGCTTGCTGATCATCGCGCGGACGAGGGGCAGCCAAACGTCACTATTGCCGAGCGCCGTCTGTCGGAGCGCGAGGGGCTCGCGCAACACCAGGCTGGCATTCGGTTGATCCAGTGCGCGCGCGAGCAGCGTCGATCCGCAATGCGCTATATGAAAAATCCACGCGGTCGGCAAAGGCGGCGGTATGCACTGCGATAACGTTGCAACTGGCAGTGTCATCGTTTGCGCCGTCGCAGTTATAATCCGGCGGTCGAGGAACAGGGATTGGTAGTATGTGTAGCGGTTCATTGGCATGAAGATTGCCGAATCGCGCTCGAATGAATGGAGGTAGTGGTCCGGAGTGGCGAAGAGGTCATCGATTGTGAGTGACATCATCTAGGCTATAGCGCCCAGCGTTCGCTGAGGCTATCCCGTCGCATCATGGCTCACATACATTTGCCGGTGCCCGGTCGCTCACAGGTGATCATCGAAGCTGCCGAGGAGCGATCGATTACCGATCTCGATCCATCAACGGTGACCGATCTGTACAAGGTGCACGGCGCTATACTGTTTTGTGGTTTCGGAGCTGATGTTGAGACCTTTGGACTATTCGTTCGACAGTTTTGCGGTACTTCGGTGATGAATGAAAGTCCGGGACGACAGACGATCGATGCCATTGCAAATATTCACACCGTGGATGGTGGCACGCGCGCTTTTTCCTTGCACCCTGAGCTCTCGCGGGAGCCGTGGAAACCGGACGTAGCGTTCTTTGGCTGCTTGTCTGCTCCAAGTCGCGGCGGTCAAACCACCATATGCGATGGAGTCGCTCTGGCAGCGGAGATACCCGACCCAGTCCGACGAGGCCTAAAAAATCGTCGATTATTGTATATCAAGCCGACGTGGCCGTCGCTGCTCGATTATTGGCTGGGAACAGGCACCCCAGCCGACGCGCTACTTGAGACGCCACCGCCTGGATGTCCCTATAACTTT
This sequence comes from Sphingomonas sp., assembly GCA_039916765.1. GTDB lineage: Bacteria > Pseudomonadota > Alphaproteobacteria > Sphingomonadales > Sphingomonadaceae > Sphingomonas. The sequence goes on along the minus strand of JBDSKT010000198.1, from coordinate 2,242 downwards.
CGCCGCTTTCCTGATGGCACTATCGTGCGTTACTTCTCGCGCCCGGCCCTTCACAAACCGATGTTCACAGATGCGCCCGCGTTCGGCAATTTTCTGCTCTTTGCGAGGTTCAACCATGGCAAAGCGGATCATCCTGTTCTCGACGACGGTCATCCGGTCCCCGAAGCATGGCTACAAGCGATCAAGACCACTGGCGATCGGCTGAGCGTCGCAATCGATTGGCGAGCGGGCGATGTGCTGATGCTCGACAATACCCGCTTTCTGCACGGACGGACGGAGATCATCGATCCAGGTGAACGATTGATCCAAAGCTATTTTGGATATCTCGGTTTCGCCATCCCCGATCCGGAAGAGCCGATCGGTGCGATATGGCGACGTGAAAATTTCGAACCGCCGTTACGCCCAGATCATCCGCGCCTTGCCCAATCGCCCGCCCCCAACTGAGAACGTCTTGCCTCAGCTTTGACGCTTTGATGTGTCTTGAGCGGGACCCTTTCGGATCTATAAGCGGATGCATGGTCTTGGACCCGGAGAGGGGAATATGCCGATGGTGCTCCGTCGTCCTATTCTACTGCAAACTTGAGCGCCCCATCCCCCTCGTCAACCGTAACCGTCGCACCATCCTTCACATCTCCGCGCAGGATCAGGTCGGCGAGCGGGTCCTGCAAATACCGCTGCACCGCGCGCTTTAGGGGGCGCGCGCCGTAGACCGGGTCGTAGCCGACGCGGCCTAACCATGCGCGTGCCGCATCGCTCAACTCGAGGACCACCTTGCGATCCGCAAGCAGCTTCTGGACGCGCGCGACCTGGATATCGACGATCGGCGCCATCTCGCCTTGCCCGAGCCGGTGGAACAGGATGATTTCGTCGAGCCGGTTGAGGAATTCGGGGCGGAAGTGCGCGCGCACGATCTCCATCACCTGCGGCTCGACCGCCGAAGCCGGTTCGCCGTCGGGCTGGTTGGCAAGAAACTGGCTGCCCAGGTTTGAGGTCAGCACGATCAGCGTGTTGGAGAAATCGACCGTGCGGCCCTGTCCATCGGTCAGCCGGCCGTCGTCGAGCACTTGCAGCAGTACGTTGAACACGTCGCCATGCGCCTTCTCGACTTCGTCGAACAGGACGACCTGATAGGGCCGGCGGCGCACCGCCTCGGTCAGCACGCCGCCTTCCTCGTATCCGACATAGCCGGGCGGCGCGCCGATCAGCCGAGCGACGGAGTGCTTTTCCATGAACTCGCTCATGTCGATCCGCACCATCGCCGATGGATCGTCGAACAGGAATTCTGCCAACGCCTTGGTCAGCTCGGTCTTGCCGACGCCCGTCGGGCCGAGGAACAGGAACGAGCCGAGCGGGCGGTTGGCCTCCTGCAACCCCGCGCGCGCGCGACGCACCGCGGTCGAGACCGCGCGCACCGCCTGCTGCTGGCCGATCACGCGTTTGCCGAGCGCTTCTTCCATGGCGAGCAGCTTTTCTCGCTCGCCCTCCAGCATGCGATCGACCGGGATGCCCGTCCAGCGGGCGACAACGCCGGCGATGTCCTCGGCGGTCACTTCCTCGCGCAACATCGCGCCCTTGGCGACGCCTTGACCCTCATCGACCTGCCGCATGAGTTCCGGGATACGCCCGTACGACAGCTCGCCGGCACGCGCGAGATCGCCGCCGCGCTGTGCCTGCTCGAGCTCGAGCCGCGCGGCGTCTAACTGCTCCTTGAGCCGGGCCTCGGCCGAGATCTTGTCCTTCTCGGCTTGCCAACGCGTGGTCAGCTCGGCCGATTGCTGTTCGAGATTGGCGAGATCGCCCTCGAGATTGCCGAGCCGGTCGATCGAGGCCGCGTCGCTTTCGCGCTTCAGCGCTTCGCGCTCGATCTTCAGCTGGATGATCCGCCGATCGAGATTCTCGATCTCTTCCGGCTTCGACTCAACTTCCATTCGGATGCGCGAGGCCGCCTCGTCCATCAGGTCGATCGCCTTGTCGGGCAGGAAGCGGTCGGTGATGTAGCGGTTCGACAGCGTCGAGGCGGCGACGATCGCACCATCGGTGATGCGGACGCCGTGGTGCAGTTCGTACCGGTCCTTGAGCCCGCGCAGGATGGAGATCGTATCCTCGACAGTCGGTTCGCCGACGAACACCGGCTGAAACCGTCGTTGCAGCGCGGGGTCCTTCTCGACATGCTTGCGATATTCGTCGAGCGTGGTCGCGCCGATGCAGTGCAGTTCGCCGCGCGCGAGCGCGGGCTTCAAGA
>JBDSKT010000197.1:0-22075 GCA_039916765.1 Sphingomonas sp. | reverse complement strand
TCGCCGCGCTTGCCGAACGCGGGCACCAGGCGGATCAGGTTTCGGGTGACGCCGCGCAGAAGCTCGCCGCGCATATCGCCCGCATGGAAGCGACCAGCGAAACCGCCGGCGCGCGGCTGGAAAGCGTGACGGCGGAGATGTCCACCGCGGTCGACGGCTTGCTCGGACGAACCGCCGGCGCGATCGACGAGGCGCGGCGCGGCATCACCGCGCAGGGTGAAGCGATGCTTGCCATGCTCGGCACCAACCAGGCCGCGCTCGAACGCACGGGCCATGAGAGCGCGGCGGCGCTGGCGGAGCGAATTGCGGCGATCGAAGCGTTGATCGACCGGATCGCGGCGCGGCTCGACGAGCAGCGCGGTTCGGGCGATACGATCATCGCGACGCTGGGTGGCGGCATCGACGACGTATCGCAGCGACTCGACGTGCTTCACGCGCAAGGAGTCGATCGCACGCAGATGCTCGCCGCGTCGATCAGCGCGCTCGGCGGATCGGCCGATGCGATGACCGAGGCGCTCAAGACCGGCGACGACATGGCGACGACCGCAATCGTCACGACCGAGCGCCTGCTGACCGCGCTCGACGCGGCGGCGCGCGAGATCGACGAAACGCTGCCCGAGGCGCTCAACCGACTCGATTCGCGGATCGCCGACAGCCGAGGCGTCGTGGTCGCGGCCAAACCCGAACTGCTCTCGCTCGTCAGCGCGGCGGAAAGCACGCACGACGCGATCGAAGCAATCGCGCAGGTCATCGCAGCGCAGCGCGAAACCGCCGACAAATTGGCCGGCACGTTGCTCGAAACATTGGGCAGCAGCCGTGAGAAAGCCGACGCGCTCGGCATCATGGTCGAGGAAACCATCGGCCGCACGCACCGCTTCGCAGAAGAGTCCGCGCCACGGCTGGTCGAGGCGCTACTCCGCGTCCGCGACACGGCGAGCGCCGCCGCCGACCGGGCGCGCGAAACGCTGGCACAGATCATCCCCGAAGCCGCGCTTGCGCTCGAACGCGAAAGTGCCGCCGCGATGCAGCGAGCCACCGAGAATGCGGTCGGCAGCCATGTCGCGGCGATCGGCGAGGCGGCGCGCGAGGCGGCCGATGCCGCCGGCCGCGCGTCCGAACGCCTGACGCGGCAGATGCTCACCATCGCCGACGCGACAGCGATCGTCGAGAGCCGCATTACCGAGGCGCGCCAGGAGCGCGACAAGATCGATCAGGACAGCTTCTCTCGCCGCGTGTCGTTGCTGATCGAGTCGCTCAATTCCGCGTCGATCGACATCACCAAGTCGTTTTCGGCCGAGGTTTCGGACAGCGCCTGGGCGGCCTATCTCAAGGGCGATCGCGGCGTGTTCACGCGGCGCGCGGTGCGACTGCTCGATGCGGGCGATGCGCGCGAGGTGGCGCGGCTTTACGACAGCGACGGAGAGTTCCGCGAGCAGGTCAATCGCTACATCCACGATTTCGAGGCGATGCTCCGCGCGATCCTGGCGCAGCGCGATGGAACACCGCTCGGCGTGACGTTGCTGTCGTCGGATATGGGCAAGCTCTACGTCGCGCTTGCGCAGGCGATCGAGCGGCTACGGAGTTAGGCGGGGCATCAGCCCAAAGCGGCGCCCGCGCGACGGCCGAAACCGGCCTGGCGCTGTACCAGCGGGTTCGATTCGCGTTCCAGCATCGCGAGCGTCGCGTCGAAGGTCGGGCGTAGCTTCACCACCTGCTCGAGCGCATGATCCGGCGTGTCGTGAGTTTCGACGCAATCGCGCGCGATCGTTTCGATACGTTCGGCGAGGTCGGCCAGCGGCTCGGCACCGAACTGCCGCGCCTCGCCCTTCAGGGTATGCGCCGGAATGACCAGTGCCGCCGCGCTCTGCGCACGCATCGCGGCCTCGATCGCGGCGACGGACTTGATGCCATCCTCGCGGAAATAACCCAGAATACGAACGAATCCGGCACCGAGTTCAGCCCGCGCTTTCGCGAACGCCGCCCAATCGACCAATTCCTGTTCGTTCTGCGACACGCGCCGTCTCCCTGCCAGTGGGGGCCTGCCAAACCGCCGAGTGGTTCGCGAAGGAATAGACGAGAGGAGTAAACGAGCGGTTGACGAGCGACGCGAAAACGCCCCGCGCTAGCGCGACAAGTATCTGGAACTATGCAAATGTATCCGATCCGGACCTTCCGCTCGCGTCGCGGATATTAACGGTCGAACGGGTTCTTCGGCGCGCGCAGGGTAAGGCGTACGGGCACCGCGCCGAAACCGAGTTCGCGGCGGATACCATTGATCAGATACCGCTGATAGCTCGTCGGAAGCTGATCCACCCGCGTGCCGAACAGCACGAAACCAGGCGGGCGCGTCTTCGCCTGCGTCAGATAGCGCAGCTTGATACGCTTGCCGCCGGGCGCGGGCGGCGGATTGGCTTCGACCGCCTTTTCGAACCAGCGATTGAGTTCGCCGGTGCCGACCCGGCGCGACCAGGCGTCGCGGGTTTCGAACGCGACCTTCAGGAGCATGTCGATACCCTTCCCCGTCGCCCCGGACACGGTGAGTACCGGCATGCCCTTGATCTGGCTGAGCCCCTCTTCGAGCGCGGCCTTGATGCCGTTGAACAGGCTGCTGCCGTTTTCAGCGACGTCCCATTTGTTGATCGCGACGATCAGCGCACGTCCCTCCTGCAGCGCGGCGTCGGCGATGCGCAGGTCCTGCGACTCAAGCCCGCGCGTCGCATCGAGCAACAGCACGACCACCTCGGCAAAGTCGATCGCGTGGAGCGCGTCGGCGACCGAGAGCTTCTCCAATTTGTCCTGCACGTTGGCGCGCTTGCGCATCCCGGCAGTGTCGATCAGCCGTACCTTGCGGGCATTGTCGCCCGGCTCGCGCTCCGGATCGTGCCACACCCATTCGACCGCGATCGAATCGCGTGTGATCCCGGCCTCGGGGCCGGTGATCAGGCGATCCTCGCCGAGGACGCGATTGATGAGCGTCGATTTGCCGGCATTGGGCCGCCCTATGATTGCCAGCTTGAGCGGCGCGTCGGGACTATATTCCTCCTCGACCTGCTCGCGCGGAACATCGATGCCGTGTTCGTCCTTGGGCTCGATGTGCGGCAGCAGCGCGTCGAACAGCTCGACCATCCCCTCGCCATGCTCAGCCGACAACGCCACGGGATCGCCGAAGCCTAGCGACAGCGATTCGAGGATGCCGTCGTCGCCGGCCTTCCCCTCGGCCTTGTTGGCGACGAGAATGACCGGCGTGGTCGATCCGCGCAACCAGCGGCCAATCTCCTCGTCGAGCGGGACGAGACCGACGCGCGCATCGATCAGGAACAGCGCCACATCGGCCTGCGCGACCGCCGCCTCGGTTTGCGCGCGCATCCGCCCAGGCAGCGAGGCGGCGTCCTGATCCTCGTAACCGGCGGTGTCGATGATCGTGAAATCGAGCCCGACGAGCGTCGCATCGCCCTGCCGCCGGTCGCGCGTCACGCCTGGACGGTCATCCACCAGCGCAAGTTTTTTGCCGACAAGGCGGTTGAAGAGTGTCGATTTACCGACATTGGGGCGGCCGATGATCGCGACGACGGGAGAATTGGACATGGGCGCGCCTTAGCCCGCCCGGCTCCTCCCGTCACCCGCGATCAGCGATAGGCGGTAATCCGGCCGCGCGTGTCGAGCGTGTATAGCGTCGAATTGGCGACCGTCGGCGCGAACGAATAAGGCACCTTGCCGCTCACCAGCGTCGTCGCGCTGCCATCCTCGGCCGAGGCGGAGACCAGCTCGCCGAGCGAACTGGTCAGGATCAGCCGCCCGCCCGCAAGCACCGGGCCGTACCACGTGATCGGGTCCTTGTGGCCCTTCTCGACCCGGTAATGGCGCAGCTGGCTGATCCAACGCACCTTGCCGTTGGCACGCGACAGGCACACGAGCCGCGCATCGTCAGTGACGATGAATACCCACTCGCCCGCTACCGCCGGGGTCGAGATGCCGGCGAAATTCTGCTCCCACAGCCGCTGTCCCGATACGATTTCGAGCGCCACCATACGGCCGCCCTGCCCAAGCGCGAACACCGTGCCGCGGTCGATCACCGGATCGGCATCGATGTCGGCAAGCGACGACACCGACGTGGAAATGCTCGATCGCGAGAGTGCATCCTGCCACAGCGCGCGGCCATTCTCGTATCGATAGGCGCCCAATTCACCCGAGGAGAAGCCGGCTACCACCGTTCCCTGGCTTACTGCCGGCGCGGCGACGCCGAACACACCCTGGCTCTCGACCGAGGCGGCTGCGCTCCAGGTCTTCTTGCCGTCGCTCTGTTGCAGCGCATAGAGCTGGTTGTCCTGGCTCAGCACATAGACGTTGCCGCCCGCGACCGTTGGCGCACCGCGCAGCGGCGCACCCGGCTTGACCTTCCACACCTGCGCACCCGTATCGGCGTTGAGCGCCGCGACATCGCCCAACCCGTCGGTCGCATAGACCGAGCCATTATCGAACGTCACGCCGCCACCGAAACGCGCGCCGCGCGTGTGCTTGTCGTCACTTGCGATCGCGGTTGACCACAGTGCACGGCCGGTCGCCGCGTCGAGAGCGTGGACGGTGCCGTTGACGTCCATCGCAAATAGCTTGTTGCCCGAGACGACAGGTGCGGCGGCAAGCCGCTCGCGATCCGACCCACCGGTGATCTGCGCCACCCACAAGCGCGCCGGGCTGGCCGACAGCGCGACGTTGCCCATTGCCTTGGCGGCGTTGCCTCCGGGCTGCGCCCAGTCCGTATTTACCTCGGGTGGCGGCAGGACGACCTGGACCGCGCCGATCGACTTGTCGGCGACGACGTCGCTCTCCGACGCGAGGATGGCGACGCGGTCACCGAGAACCGGCGTCCGCTTTCCCTTGCCCTTGAACACGGCGCAACCGTTGAGCGCCAGTGCCATGGCCGAGAGGAGCAGAATACGCTTACGCATCGTCATGGTGCCTTCTTTTCCGGAGCTGCGCCGGCAGCGAGCGACGCCGCCATATCGGACGCGCGGCGATGGATCGTATCGGGGACGCCGGGATCCGCCGCGATCTGGCTGAACAGGGTTTGCGCGATCTGCGGCCGGCCGGATTGGAGATAGGCGATCGCCACCATCTCGCCAGCGCTGCCGAACCAAGGATTGCCCTTCACCGCGAGCGAGCGCAACCGGTCGATCACCACCTGCGGTTTCAGCGCATCGAACTCGGCAGCGGTTTGGCGGACCAACGCGAAATCGCGAAACGGCTGGGCCAATGACGTATCACCGGCGACCTCGGCATATTTCGCCGCGCCGCCCTTGAGATCGTTCTTCTTGAGCAGCAGGTCGGCCTGTGTGAGCTTGGCGAGCGCGCGGTAGCCGGCGGCACGCGATTGCGACAGATCGGCAAGCGACGCGCCCGCGCCCGCCACGTCCCCCGAGCCGAGCTTGCCATAGGCGGCAACCAGCTGCTCGCCCTGCGCATTGGCTTTGTCAGCGCTCCAATGCTGGTAATACAGCCAGCCGCCAAAGGCCGCGAGGGCAAGGACGACCGCCGCGGCGATCAACTTGCCATAGCGCTGCCAAACGCCGATCAGCTCGTCGCGGCGCAGTTCCTCATCGACTTCGCGCAGAAAGGCTTCGTTGGTATTCGGCGGAACGGCCAAGCGGAAACTCCGTGGGGTAAGGGCAGGAAAGGCGCGGACCTTAGCGGCGGTCCCACCGAAACGGAAGCGGTCAAACGGCCGACGTCATTCCTTCGGCGCGTAGGTCTGGTCGGCGCCGGGAAACGTCCGTGCGCGCACATCGGCGGCATATTGCTGCACCGCGGCGGAAATCCGCCCACCCAGGTCGTCGAACCGCTTCACGAAGCGGGGTACGCGCTCGAACATTCCCAGCATGTCTTCCGCTACGAGCACTTGTCCATCGCACTGCGCCGAGGCACCAATACCAATCGTGGGAATATCGATCGTGCGCGTCAGCTCGATCGCAATCGGCTCGACGACACCTTCGATCACCAGGCTGAACGCACCGGCAGCCGCGATCGCTCGGCCATCGTCGATGATCTTCGACGCCTCTTCCTGCGTGCGACCGCGCGCGCCGTATCCGCCGAGTGTGTTGACCGCCTGGGGGGTCAGCCCGACATGCCCCATCACCGGAATGCCGCGCTCGCTGAGGAACCGGACGGTCGGCGCCATCGTCGCGCCGCCTTCCAGCTTCACGCCCGCCGCGCCGGTCTGCTTCAGCAGCCACGACGCGCTTTCGAAGGCTTTCTCGGGGCTCGTCTCGTAGCTACCGAAGGGCATGTCGATCAGCACCACCGCATGATAGCTGCCGCGCACGACCGCCGCGCCGTGTGCCGCCATCATGTCGAGCGTTACCGGCACGGTCGAGGGCAGGCCGTATACCACCTGCCCGAGGCTATCGCCGACCAGCAGCATGTCGCAGTGCGGATCGAGCAGCTGGGCGGTGCGCACGGTGTATGCTGTAAGCATGACCAGCGGCGTCTTTCCCTTGGCCTGGCGGATCGCAGGGATGGTCAGCCGCTTCATCGGCGCAGGCGTCGGGTTGGCGCGGCTCGTCGCTGTGTCGAGCGTGTAGGTGGTGGACATGGCGGCGTCTTAGCGAGTCGGCGAGCGGCCCGCCAGCATCCTTGCTGAGCAGCTCAGCCGATCCAGCCACGCCTGCGCGTCATGCCGACAAACCAAATTTGCACCACGCACACGGCGAAGATGAAGATCGGGAAGCCGGCGGCGGGGCCGAACCCTTTGACGGCGATGAGGTCGGTGACGGCAAAAATGTAGCCGAACATCGCGATCACCGTCACGAGTTCCACGACGAACAACCACCGCGCCTGAGCCGATCTGAGCAGCAGCACCGCGCTACCGATCAGTCCGCTCCACACCGAGATGCCGTAGAGCCACACAAACCAGGCGGGTCGGCTGGCGAGAAGGTTTCGGTCATAGGCCGAGAGCTGTGCCCTGGCCGCCTCGCTCATCGTCACGTCGGCATAAAAGGCGTAAACGCCCATCGCCCCCCACAAGGCGAAGACGATCGCGACGATCCAGAACCAGACCGGCGGCGCTTGACGAAAAACGGCCATGATATGCTCCCCCTCCGATCCGCGAATGTGCCGCGTCCGAAACAAAAACGCAAATCAGTCAGTCGACGGTCACGCCCTTCCAGAAAGCATAACGTCCCTTGATCTGGAGCGCGTCTTGCTTGGGATCGGGATAGTACCAGACGGCGTCGGGGTTGCGTTTGCCATCGACCACCAGCAATTTGTAGCTCGCCACGCCTTTCCACGGGCAGACGGTATGCGTCTCGCTTGCCTCGAGCAACGCGGCATCAATGCTGTCAGCCGGGAAATAGTGGTTCCCCTCGACGATGACGGTATCGTCGGACTGGGCGATGACCGCCCCGTTCCAGCGTGCGGTGGGCATGACAGTCACTCCTAAGTCGTCAAGGCCGCACGATAGACGTCCGGCTTGAACCCCGCCAGCAGCACATCGCCCCCAACCAGGACCGGTCGCTTGATCGTGGACGGATGGACAAGCATGATCGCGACGGCCTTTTTCGCGTCGAGCCCAGCCTTGCTGTCGTCGGGAAGCGCGCGAAAGGTGGTCCCGGTGCGATTGAGCAATGCCTCCCAGCCGAGGCGATCGACCCACTCACGCAATGCTGGCTCGTCGACGCCAGCTTTTTTGTAATTGTGGAAGGCATAAGCGACCCCGTGCGCATCTAGCCAGGCGCGGGCCTTCTTGACCGTGTCGCAATTGGGTATTCCGTATAGCGTCATCATGCGCGTTCTCGCGATATTAGGCGATTGAGCCGCCGCTCGCGCTGAACAGCAGATCACCTCGATTTGTCCCCGCCTCGGTCCGCCGCGGCTACCCGTGATTGACACGCGCCCGGTCTTTAAATAACGAATTGGTTATTGAACCCGAGAGTTATCGAATGAATCTGTCCAGTCAGCTCGATGCCACCTTCTTGGCTTTAGCCGATCCCACGCGCCGCGCAATTCTTGCTCGCCTGATGTACGGGGATGCGTCGGTGGGCGAACTGGCCGCGCCTTTCGACATCAGCCAGCCGGCGATTTCGAAGCATTTGAGAATCCTCGAGCGAGCGGCGCTCGTTTCCGTGGGCCAGGATGCCCAGCGTCGACCGCGGCGCATTCAGGCCAAGCCGCTGGCCGAGGCGAATGCCTGGATCGAAAGGTTCCGGCAGATCTGGGAAGGCAATTTCGAGCGCCTGGACGGCCTGCTCGAGGAACTCCAACGAGATCGTCCGGCGAAGTGAAGGGCGGTTACCGGTGATCACACTGTCTTCCGAGTGGAAAATCGGAAGCGAGCGAGAAGCGATGAGGAGCGGATTGGTCATGGCGTACAAATCGGCGGCGGCGCAGGTGGCGCTGCCCAGCGACAATGCGGTCAAGGTGACCCGGCAATTCGCCGCGCCAATAGCGCTGGTGTACGACGCTTTCACGACGCCGTCGCTGATCCAGCGATGGCTTCTTGGCCCACCGGGCTGGACGATGCCGGTATGCGAAATGGATGTGCGGGTCGGCGGGAAATATCGCTGGCGGTGGCGTGACGACAAAAGCGGCAAGGAGTTCGGCTTCCACGGCGAATATCGCGCGGTCGCAGCGCCGCACAGGATCGTCAGCACGGAGTTCTTCGATTCCGGAGACTTGGGCGGCGACGTGGGAAGCGGGACCGTCGTCACCGTCGAACTGACCGAGGATGACGGCGTCACCACGGTCGTGAGCTTGATGGATTACGGGTCCCGCGAGACGCGAGACGCGGCCATGTCCACCGGCATGACCGAGGGGATGGAGCAAAGCTATCAGCGACTTGACCGGGTACTAACGGCGAACCGACCGATAGCGATGTGAACGACCGCGCGACGCGGAATGAATAACCACGAACCGACGAGGACATGACATGCAATATTCCGTTTCCATCGACGTTCCGCAGATTGACGAAGGCCTGGCCTTTTACCGCGATGCCCTGGGCTTCAGCGAAATCGCGCGGCCCATCCCGATTTACGTCATCCTCAAATGTGGCGACTCGCGGATCGGGATCATGGAGAAAAAGGCCGGGACCAAACCGGCCAAGGGCGCCGATGACGTGCGCCGGTACGAGCGGCATTGGACCCCCGTCCATATCGATTTTCACGTCGATGATTTCGATGCCTTTCTGGAAAAGGCGCTGAACGCGGGCGCGAAGTGCGAGCAGAAATTCGAAGGCGGCGGCCGGCCGACCACCGCATTTTGCAGCGATCCCTTCGGCAACGGCTTCTGCGTGATCGGGCCAATGGGCTGATCTGGCACCGACGCCCGGCCTCGGCCCCGACGTCTCCTCATTCCCACTCGATCGTCCCCGGCGGCTTGCTCGTATAATCGTACGTCACGCGGTTGATCCCGCGCACCTCGTTGACGAGGCGGGTCGCGACGCGGGGGAGGAAATCGCCGGGGAATTGGAACGCCTGCGCTGTCATCCCGTCGGTCGAGGTGACGGCGCGCAGGGCGAGGACGTTGTCATAGGTGCGCCCGTCGCCCATCACGCCCACGCTGCGCACCGGGAGCAGCACGGCGAACGCCTGCCAGATCGTGTCGTAGAGCCCGGCGGCGCGGATTTCCTCGAGATAGATCGCATCCGCCTTGCGCAGGATGTCGCAGCGCTCCTTCGTCACCTCGCCGGGGATCCGGATGGCGAGACCGGGACCGGGGAACGGGTGGCGGCCGACGAAGATCTCCGGCAGGCCAAGCTCGCGGCCCAGCACGCGCACCTCGTCCTTGAACAATTCACGCAGCGGCTCGACGAGTTGCATGTTCATCCGTGCGGGGAGCCCGCCGACATTGTGGTGGCTCTTGATTGTCACGGAAGGCCCGCCGGTGAAACTGACGCTCTCGATCACATCCGGATAGAGCGTGCCCTGGGCGAGGAAATCGGCGCCACCGATCTTGCGCGCCTCCTCCTCGAAAATGTCGATGAACGCGCCGCCGATGAATTTTCGCTTGGCCTCGGGATCGGTAACACCGGCGAGCCCGCCGAGAAATTTCGCCGACGCATCAACGTGTACCAGCGCGATGTTGTAATGATTGCGGAACAGCGAGACGACCTGATCCGCCTCTCCCGACCGCATCAGCCCGTGATCGACGAAGACACAGGTCAGCTGGTCGCCGATCGCCTCGTGGATCAGCACCGCCGCCACCGCGCTATCCACCCCGCCCGACAACCCGCAGATCACCCGGCCCTGCCCGACCTGGGCGCGGATGTCGGCGATCTTCGTAGCACGGTATTCGGCCATCGTCCAGTCGCCGGTGAGACCGCACACATGGCGCGCGAAATTGGCGATCAGCTTCGCACCGTCGGGTGTATGCGCGACCTCCATGTGGAACTGCGTGGCGTAATAGCGCCGCGCATCATCCGCAACGACCGCGATCGGCGAGCCGGGGCTGACCGCAACCGGGCGAAAACCGGGGGCGAGCGCGGTGACTTTGTCGCCGTGGCTCATCCACACCTGATGGGTTTCACCCGGCGTCCACAGCCCGTCGAACAGCGCGCAGTGATCCTTCACCTCGATCACCGCATGGCCGAACTCGCCGCTGTCGCCCAATATCACCGTGCCGCCGAGCTGATGCATCAGCACCTGCTGGCCGTAACAGATTCCCATGATCGGCACGCCGCTATCGAGGATGGCCTGCGGGATGCGGGGGCTGCCCTCCTCCAGCACAGAGGCAGGGCTGCCCGAGAGGATCACCCCCGCCGGCCGCATCCGCGCGAACGCTTCCCCCGCCGCGGTGAATGGCGCGATTTCGCTATACACCCCCGCCTCGCGCACGCGGCGCGCGATGAGTTGGGTCACCTGGCTGCCGAAATCGACGATCAGGATCGAATTGGAGAGGGTCGAGTCGCTGGGCTGGGTCATGGCGTCCGATAGACGGCGCACACGCCGGATGCCAGCCGGGCGGCGCGGAGAAACGGCGCGCGAATCTTCACACTCTTCACACGCTGGCGACGTTTTTGCGGAGCGTCCCCTCGTGCGGCGGACGTCGCGCGACACCGGAGCGACACTGGAGCACCACCGATGCGACGATGAAGCGACAGCGACGCCGCGATCGCGCGCCACCGACGCGACACACGCGCTTCGCAACCGCGACGCGAAGGCGCCGACGCGTGCATCAGGAAAAGACAAGAATGGACGGCCGACATCTGCATAGACGCGCAACCTGACAGATGTCGCGCGTGTAGGACAGCGAAGCGCTCGCCGCCGCCGGCTATTGCACCGGCTTCACCGTCAGCCCAGTCCACTTCGCCGCGAACGCCCATGCGTTGGCCGTCTCGGCGATGATCTTGTCTGTCGGCTTGCCGGAGCCGTGCCCGGCGCGGGTCTCGATCGTCACGAGGTGGGGCTTGTCGCCGATATCGGCCGCTTGCAGCGCGGCAGTGTACTTGAACGTGTGGCCCGGCACCACGCGGTCATCGGTATCTGCGGTGAAGGCGAGGATCGCCGGATACGCACGCCCGCCCTTGATATTGTGGTACGGCGAGTAGCTGTAGAGCGTCCTGAAATCGGCCTCCTTCGAGGGATAGCCGTAATCGTCGACCCAGTAGCGCCCGGCGGTGAACCGGTCGAAACGGAGCATGTCCATCACCCCGACATGCGGCAGCGCGGCGGCGAACAGATCGGGCCGCTGGTTGGTGACGGCGCCGATCAGCAGCCCGCCGTTCGATCCGCCCTCGATCACCAGTCCGTCCTTGCCGGTGATGCGCTGCGCCTTGAGATATTCGCCCGCCGCGATGAAATCGTCGAACACGTTCTGCTTGTTGGCGAGACGCCCGCCGTCGTGCCACGCCTTACCGTATTCGCCGCCGCCGCGGATATTGGCGACCGCGAGCACCCCGCCTTGTTCGAGCCAGGCGATGCGCCCCGCGGAGAAGGCCGGCGTGGTCGAGATGTTGAACCCGCCATAGGCGTAGAGCAAAGTCGGCGCGGGGCCGGTGACGCTCTTCTTCCTGACGACGAACATCGGCACTCGGGTGCCGTCCTTGGAGGTATAGAAACGCTGCGCCACGTCATAATCGGCGGGGTCGAAGGCGGCCTTTGGTTGCGCCCACACGCTCGCGGCGCCGGTCCTCACGTCATAGCGGTAGATCGTCGTCGGCGTGGCGAAACTGGTGAAGCTGTAAAACACCTCGGGGTCGTCCTGCGTGCCGCTGATGCCCACGACGCTGCCGATGCCCGGGAGCGCGACCGTCCCGTCGCGCTTGCCGTCCAGGCCGTAGCGCCGCACCTCCGACTTCACATCGACGAGATATTCGGCGACGAGCTTGCCGCCGACGATCCCGGCATTGGCCAGCACCGCCTTGTCCTCGGGCACCACGTCGCGAGCGACCGGCGTGGCGGTGGCGACATCCATCGCCACGATCTTGAGGTGCGGCGCCCCCTTGTTGGTCACCCAATAGAAGGTCGAACCCTCGTTCCCGGCCAGGGTCCATTGATTGTCCAGGCCCGGGATGATCGTGCGCGGCTTGGCGCCGGGCCGGGTCAGGTCGAGCACCGCGATCTCGTAACGGTTGTCGGTGCCCTCAGCCGTGGTGATGACCAGCCACTTGCCGTCGTCGGTCACTTGCGCGCTGTGGCCACGCTTGGGCTGATCGGGCGTGGCGTAAATCAGCGTATCCGATGCCTGCGGCGTGCCGATCCTATGGAAATAGACCTGCTGGTTCTCGTTGGTCGCCTGGAATTTCACGCCGGCGGCGGGCGCGGCAAAACGCGAATAATAGAAGCCGCCGCCGTCCTTCGCCCAGGCGAGGCCGGAGAATTTCACCCATTCGACCGTGTCGTCCATCACCTTGCCGGTGGCGACATCCAGCACCTTGACGGTGCGCCAGTCGGTGCCGCCGTCCTGTACGGCATAGGCAAGCCGGCCGCCATCTTCGGACGGGCTCCATTCGCCGAGCGCGGTCGCGCCGTCCTTCGACCAGCTATTGGGGTCGAGCAGCACGCGCCCCTGCCCCGCCACGCCGTCGCGCACGAACAGCACGGCCTGGTTCTGCAAGCCGGCATTGTGGGTGTAGAAATAATGCCCGCCCTTCTTCACCGGCACGCCGAAGCGTTCATAATCGATCAGCGTCTTCAGGCGGCCGGCGAAAATGTCGCGTCCGGGCAGCGTGGCGAGATAGGCGTTGGTCACGCCATTCTCGGCATCGACCCATGCCTTGACCTCGGCATCGGTACGCACGTCATTCTCGAGCCAGCGATACGGATCAGCGACCTTGACCCCGAACTGTTCGTCGATCTGATCGACCCGGCGCGTCTGGGGGTAAGCGAGCTTGGGCATGGCGGCGGGCGTCTCCGGCTTGGATCGGGGCTGTATCTGGGCGGCGACGGGAAGCGGAAGCGCGAGGAGGATCAGCGGCAGGGCGCGGCGCATGGCGAAGGTTCCCGGGGAAGTTGGCGTGGAGCGCGACTGTATCCGCCAACGAGCGTAGTTCAAGCCGGTCGGGCGGATTGGCGTTATCGGGCGATCGGGTCGTCGTGCGCCGAGCGGCGCTGGCTCCGCCCCATGCGTCCAAAAATCCTCCCGAATGAAAAAAGGCCCCGCTTTCGCGAGGCCTTGTTTCGTATCGTTGTGATGAAGTCTCAGGCGGCTTCGTCGAAATCCTCGTCGCCCATCACCGGGCCCGAATCCTGGCCCTTGGCCGAGACGTCGCGATCGACGAATTCGATGATCGCCATCGGCGAAGCGTCCGACGCGCGGATGCCGGCCTTGATCACTCGGGTGTAGCCGCCGTTGCGATCCGCGTAGCGCGCCGCCAGCACGTCGAACAATTTCACCAGCTGCGCATCGTCGAGCAGCCGCGCGTGCGCCAGGCGGCGGTTCGACAGGCCACCTTTCTTCGCCAGCGTGATGAGCTTCTCGACATACGGGCGAAGCTCCTTCGCCTTGGCGACGGTCGTCGTGATCTGTTCGTGCTTGATGAGCGCGGCGCTCATGTTGCGGAACAGGGCGATGCGGTGGGCCGAGGTCCGCTGAAGCTTACGGCCGCCTACGCGATGGCGCATGATATTTCCTTCGTTCGTTCGGGGGCCGTTTGAGGTACCCCGGGACAGGTGACCGTTAAGGCCGTCACCAATCGCCTTCTTGATCCCCGGCCGAGGCCGGGGTCCAGTTCCCAAATAGCGCCGCGGCGAAGCTGCGTCGTCGACCGCGCGTTGCGCGTCGGCCGAAATGATCGCCGCGACACGGATTAGCTCGCGCTAATCCGCTGCGATCACCCCATGATTTCCTGCTCGAGCTTCTTGGCCATCTCTTCGATATTCTCAGGCGGCCAGCCGGGGATTTCCATGCCCAGACGCAGGCCCATCGACGACAGCACTTCCTTGATCTCGTTCAAGGATTTGCGGCCGAAATTCGGCGTGCGCAACATCTCGGCTTCGGTCTTCTGGACCAGGTCGCCGATATAGATGATGTTGTCGTTCTTGAGGCAGTTCGCGCTGCGCACCGACAGTTCGAGCTCGTCCACCTTCTTGAGCAGGTAACGGTTGATTTGCTGCGTATCGCCGGCGACTTCGCCGCCGCTCGAAGCGGGGGCAGCGTGGCCGATCGGTGCCGAGCGCGTGACGCTCGAATCGTCGAAATGGACGAACAAAGCGAGCTGATCCTGCAGGATGCGGCCGGCATAACCGACGGCGTCTTCCGGCGTGATCGTACCGTCGGTCTCGATCGTCAGGGTCAATTTGTCGTAATCGAGCTCCTGCCCGACTCGGGTATTCTCGACCTTATAGCTGACCTGCTTGACCGGCGAGTACAGCGCATCGACCGGAATGAGGCCGATCGGCGCGTCGGCCGGGCGGTTGGCGATTGCGGCGACATAGCCCTTACCGACATCGGCGGTGAGTTCCATGTTGAGCGTCGCGCCCTCGTCCAGGTGGCAGATTACCAGGTTCGGGTTCATCACCTCGATGTCGCCGGACACCGCGATGTCGCCCGCCTTCACGTCGGCCGGGCCGGTGGCGGAAAGCTGGAGGCGCTTGGGGCCTTCACCCTGCATGCGGATCGCGATCTGCTTCACGTTGAGCACGATATCGGTCACGTCCTCGCGCACCCCGGCGAGCGAGCTGAACTCGTGGAGCACGTTCTCGATCTTGATCGAGGTCACCGCCGCACCCTGGAGCGACGACAGCAACACGCGGCGCAGCGCGTTGCCGAGCGTCAGGCCGAAGCCCCGCTCGAGCGGCTCGGCGACGAAGGTCGCCTTGCTCTTGGAATTACCGCCCGGCTTCTTCTCGAGACCCGACGGCTTCTTCAGTTCCTGCCAGTTCTTTGCATTGACGGACATGGGCTATCCCTTGGTTTTGGGCGAGGAGCTGGCGCTTGCTCGTCGCCGTGAAAAGAGCCCGCGCGGCGCGATCAACCGCGCGCGGGCGAGACGACATCAGACGCGGCGACGCTTCGACGGACGCACGCCGTTGTGCGGGATCGAGGTCACGTCGCGGATCGAGGTGATCTGGAAACCGACCGCCTGCAGCGCACGGAGCGCCGATTCGCGACCCGAACCCGGGCCCTTGACCTCGACCTCGAGCGTGCGGACGCCGTGCTCGGCGGCCTTCTTGCCCGCATCCTCGGCGGCGACCTGAGCCGCGTAAGGGGTCGATTTGCGCGAACCCTTGAAGCCCATCGTGCCGGCCGACGACCACGAAATCGCGTTGCCCTGGGCATCGGTGATCGTGATCATGGTGTTGTTGAAGCTGGCGTTCACATGCGCGACGCCGGAGGTGATGTTCTTGCGCTCACGCCGCTTGATGCGCTGCGGTTCACGTGCCATTTTGGAATTCCTGACCTAATTTTCAAGAAAGCGAGCCGCCGAGGCAGCTCGAGCTTACTTCTTCTTACCGGCGATCGGCTTTGCCTTGCCCTTGCGGGTGCGCGCATTGGTGTGCGTGCGCTGACCGCGGACCGGCAGGCCCTTGCGGTGACGCAGGCCGCGGTAGCAGGCAAGATCCATCAGACGCTTGATGTTCATCGCCGTCTCGCGGCGCAGATCGCCCTCGACGGTGTGATCGGCATCGATCGTCTCACGGATCTGCAGCACTTCCTGATCGGTCAGGTCCTGCACGCGCGCGGTATCGGGAATGCCGAGCTTCGCGGTGATTTCCTTGGCCTTGGTCGTGCCGATGCCGTGGATATAGGTGAGCGCGATGACCACGCGCTTGTTGGTCGGGATGTTGACGCCCGCAATACGTGCCATGAAAACTGTTCTCCTAGCTCCACGGGGCAGCATGGCAGCGGCCCCATCTCATCGCGTTGCATTCCGAAACGCGAAAAACGGCGAGCGCGCAAGAGCGCCGCCGAAAACCGGTGTTGCGGAATAACGGCTCGTTAAGCCCGCGCCGGAACGGTGTCAAGCGCCCGGTCAGTCGCTTCCGTCGAATGTCCAATAGCCAAAAACGATGTAGCAGACGGTCAGGGTCGTGCAGACGGTGACCGCGACGTCCCTGCGCAACAGGACACAGAATGCCAGCGCGGCAACATACGCTCCAGTCAACAGCCAAGCCTGCCAGCTAAAGGGAAACGGGAAGAGCGCGCCGGTCCGGGAGTTCTGGAACCAGCCGTTGCCGCGATAGCGTTGCGCGAGGGAATATAGCCAAAGCATCGGTCAGCCCGGCAACACGATGGCCGCGACCAGCCCGGGCGCGTTGTCGCGCAGCTCGAGCCGGCCGCCGTGCAGTCGCGCGACCGCCTCGATCAACGACAAGCCCAGCCCAGCGCCCGGCGTGCTGCGCGCGCCGTCGAGCCGGCCGAACCGCCGTAGCGCCTGCGCGCGGTCGTCCGCGGCGATGCCTGGCCCGCGATCCTCGACTTCAACCATCACCTCCCCCGCCTGATCGCGAAGCCGCAGCGCCACCTCGCCGCCCGCCGAGCCGTGCCGCAGCGCATTGTCGATCAGGTTGGTGATCGCCTGCGTCATCAGTTCGCGGTGAAGCGTGATCCGCGCGCCGTGCGATTCGATGATCGTGGTGAAGCGAAGCCCCGCCTCCTCGGCGACGGGCGCATAGAGTTCGGCGATCTCCTCGATCAACGCGGCGGGGTCGACACTGGTGAAGCGATCGCGCGGCACGGCTTCCGAGCGACTGATCTCGATGAGCATCGTCAGCATCCGCATCACCAGGTCGGTCTCGACCAGCAGCCCGTTCAGCGCCGCGTCGCGCTGCCCGGCGTCGGTGATCAGGACGGCGGTTTCGGTCTTAGTGCGCAATCGGGCGAGCGGCGAGCGCAAATCGTGCGCCAGGCTGTCGGTGACGACTCGCAACTCGGTCATCAGCCGCTCCACCTTGTCGAGCATCGCGTTGAGCCGCGTCGCGAGCCGATCGAATGCGTCGCCTCCGCCGGGCGCATCGGCCACGCGGCGGGTCAAATCGCCCCCCGCCACCCCTTCGATCGCGTTGGTCACGCTGTTGAGCCGCCGCCCGACATAGCGCGTGACGACGAGTCCGCCGATCACACCCAGCGCGAGCGACAGCAAGACGGCGGCAAGCAACGCGTTCTCGATCCCGCGCTGCTCCTGCTGCCAGTCATCGAGTAGCCGCCCGCTGACCAGCCAATAGGGGCCGATGCGCCGCACCGCATAGCCCGCCTCGCGCTCCGACCAGGGCGGCGTGGTTCCCATCGTGCCGATGCGAAACGGCACCGAGACGGGTGCGCCGACCGCGGTGATGTCGTTGGGCCCCACCCCCGCCCGGCGTCGCCCTTCCGAATCGACGATCGCGACGATGAGCGACAGGTCGCCCGGCGCGCGAGCATTGCCGATCGCGCGGTTGAGCGCCTCGATTCCGCCGGTGCGATAGACCGCGACCAGCGCGTCGGATTGCTCGATCGTATCGCGGCGCAGCGCGTCGATCGCGTCGTCGTGAATCTGCCGCCAGACAAAGGCGACGAGAACGATGTTGGAGACCAGCGCCAGCGTGATCGCGAGGAGCGCGATCCGGGCGGTGACCGAGAGCCGGAAGCGCAGCGTTCAGGCCTCGACCGACAGGCGGTATCCGGCGCCGCGCACGGTGTGGAGGATCGGCGTGCCGAAGCCTTCCTCGATCTTGCGCCGCAATCGCCCGATATGGACATCGACCACGTTCGATCCGGGGTCGAAATGATAATTCCAGATCTTCTCGAGCATCATCGTGCGCGTGACGACCTGGCCGGCGTGCCGCGCGAGATATTCGAGCAGGTTGAACTCGCGCGCGCCCAGCGCGATCGAGCGCCCCTCGCGCGTTACCGTGCGCCCGAGCAGGTCGATTTCAAGATCGCCGACGGTCAGCCGGGTCTGCTGCGTATCGATCACTACCCGGTCCGAGCGGCGGAGCAGCGCCTCTACCCGCGCGGACAATTCAGCGAACGAGAACGGCTTGGTCAGGTAGTCGTCGGCCCCGGCGCGCAGCCCGTCGATCCGATCATCGACGCTGGCCAGTGCGGACAGGATCAGCGCCGGCGTGGTGATGCCGGCGGCGCGGATCGCACTGATCATTCCCAAGCCGTTGAGCCCGGGCAGCATGCGATCGGCGATGATCAGGTCAAAAATGCCCTCGGTCGCAAGGAACAGTCCGTCACGCCCATCGGCGCAGATTTCGACCGCGAAGCCTGCTTCGCCCAGCCCCTTCGCCAGATAGCTGGCGGTGGCGGTGTCATCCTCGACGATCAGTAGTTTGCGGGTCATGGCGTCACCCTAAAAATAGACCGGCGGAAAGCCAAGCTTTCCGCCGGCCACGGCACCCCCGGGAGTGCGGGCACCGATCTCATGAGAGCCTTGGCCGCGTGCAACGGCCACACTCCGGTCGATACGCCGCGAGACAGCACGGCGCGATGAAAGCGGCATGAAGAATTTGTCATTGCTAACGCGGCGTTAGCGGCCTGCGCCCTTCGACGGATCATGGGGCGGAGCCTTTTCCGCTGCCGCCTTCAGGTCGACCATCTGGAGCGCCAGAACCTCGTCCACCTTGGGCGCCAGCGTGTCGGCGCCGACGCGGACATATCCGCCCACGACATAGGTTAGGGTCACCTTGGTCGCGGTCCCGCCGTCCGCCGCGAGCTTGAACACCAATGTGCCGTTCACCGCTTCCGCCTGGAGCGGCCCGAGCGCCCCCGTCATCCGCAGCATCAGCGGCGGCTGGACATACACGATGTGCATATGCTCAATGCTGCCCTTGTCGGGCAATTTCTCGCAGAAGCAGCCGGGCGCCTGGGCATCCATCGACAGATTGGCGCTGTCACCCGAATAGGTATGCTCTTTGTCCCACCATTTTTGCGGATCGAGCAACGTGGCCCAAACCCGCGTGATCGGCGCGTCGATGGTGACGGTTTCGCTGATCTCGAACCCGTTGGCGCTCGATTTGACGGTCTCGGCCGGCGCCGGCGCGGCGAGCGACAACAGGCTGGCGGCGAGCATCACGTGGCGCAACATCGGTCACCTCCCCAACTGGCGACCATGAGCTTAGTAGTTCCGCAAGGCCGCGTCATCCCCGCCCGGCGCGCGCCTATCCCCCGGCGAGTGCCCGCTCGATCGCCGCGGTCACATGGTCCATGTCGGCCATGCCATCGACCCGCGAAAGGATGCCGCGCGCTCCGTAGATCGGGATGATCGGCTCGGTCTTGCCGCGATATTCCGCCATCCGCGTGCGCACCGTCTGTTCATTATCGTCCGGGCGGCGCTTGAAGTCGTGATGGCCGCACACGTCGCATGTCCCGGCGACCTTGGGCAGCTTGAACGCGTCGTGATACCCCGCGCCGCAATTCGCGCAGGAAAAGCGACCGACGATCCGCTCGACCAGCTTGTCCTCGTTCACGTCCAGCTCGACCACGCGGTCGAGCGTGCGGCCGTGGCGTTCCAGGATGGCATCGAGTTCGGTCGCTTGCGCGGCGGTGCGCGGGTAGCCGTCGAAGATCACGCCCTGCCCCGCGTCGAGCGTACCGAGCTTCTCGTCGATCAGGTCGGAAACGATCGCGTCGGGCACCAACGCGCCCGATTGCATGATCGGCTTGGCCTTCATGCCAACCGGCGTCCCCGCCTTGACCGCGCCGCGAAGCATGTCGCCGGTGGAGAGCTGAACCATGCCGTGCGCCGCGACCAGACGCTCCGCCTGCGTGCCCTTGCCCGCGCCCGGCGGCCCCAACAGGATGATGTTCACGCCAACCGCACTCCCCTTCGGCTTGCACCCCTCTTAGCGGAGGCGCCCGCCCTTCAGTTTCGCCTTCTTGATCAGATCGCCATATTGATGCGCGAGCAAGTGGCTCTGAATCTGCGTTACCGTGTCCATCGTCACGTTGACGACGATGAGCAGGCTGGTGCCGCCGAGATAGAACGGGATCGACAGCGCCGAGACGAGATATTCGGGCAGCAGACAGATGATCATCAAATAGCCCGCGCCGATCACCGTGATGCGCGTCAACACGTAGTCGAAATAATTCTCGGTTGCCTTGCCGGGACGGATGCCGGGAATGAACCCGCCATAGCGCTTGAGGTTGTCGGCGGTCTCCTCGGGATTGAACACCACGGCGGTGTAGAAGAACGAGAAGAACAGGATGCCGCCGCCATAGAGCAGCATGTACACCGGCGAGCCGTGCTGGAGGTATTGGTTGAGCGTGATGATCAGGTTGCTCCACCACCCGCTGCCGCTCGCCGCTTTCTGCCCGGCGAATTGGGTGATGGTCAGCGGCATGAGCAGCAGCGACGAGGCGAAGATCGGCGGGATGACGCCGGCGGTGTTGAGCTTCAAGGGCAAATGGCTGCGATCGGCCTGCATGCCCCTTTGCGTCTGTCGCTTGGGATATTGGATCAGGATTCGTCGCTGCGCCCGCTCCATGAAGCAGATGAACAGTACCAGGAACACCACTGCGGCGATGATCCCGAGCAGCCGGCCGGTATCGAGCGAGCCCGAGCGGCCGCCCTCGACGAGGTTATACAGCGTCGTCGGCAAATTGGCGACGATGCCGGCCATGATGATCAGCGACATGCCGTTGCCGATGCCGCGCGTGGTGATCTGTTCGCCGATCCACATCAGGAACATCGTGCCGCCGACCAGCGAGATGACCGCGCCGATGCGGAACATCATGCCCGGATCGATCACCGCCTGCGCGCCGTTGGAGGTGCCCAGCGCCTCGAGCCCGACGGCAATGAAATAACCCTGGATCGCGGTCAGCGCGACGGTGCCGTAGCGGGTGTATTGGTTGAGCCGCTTGCGCCCGCTCTCGCCTTCCTTCTTGATCGCGGCGAGCGTCGGCGACAGCGAGGTGGCGAGCTGAACCACGATCGAGGCGGTGATGTAGGGCATCACGCCGAGCGCGATCAGGCTCATCCGCTTCAGCGACCCGCCCGAAAACGCGTTGAAGAAATCGAGCACACCGCCCGAGGTCTTCTGCGCCAGCGCGCCGAGCGCGGTCGGATCGATGCCGGGAAGCGGGACGTAGCTCAGCATCCGGAACACGATCAGCGCACCGATGGTGAACCACAGGCGCTTCTTGAGATCGGTCGCCTGCGCGAACTTGGACAGGTTGAGCCCGGAGGCCATCTGGTCGGCTGCGGATGCCATGGGTGTTGGTTGCCCTAAACGAGAACGGCGGCGAGCGATGAAGTCCGCTCCCCGCCGCTCATATAGTCACGCCCGTCCGGTTGTCTAACCTTCGGAGAATTTTGGTTCCCCGGCAGAGGCCGGGGCCCAGCATCGAGCGGCTCGCAACTGAGCCCCGGCCTTCGCCGGGGAACCGTGAAAAGCCTATTTCTTCGCAGCGGCCTGCTTGGCTTCCTTGTCGGCCTTGCGCGCCCGGTATTGCACGCCCTTCTTGGCGGCGGCCTTCTCGGCGGCGGGGACGACATTGATCAACTCGACCTTGCCGCCCGCCTTTTCGACCGCCTCGATCGCGCCCTTCGACGCGCCGGCGACGGTGAAGTTGAGCTTGGCGCTAAGCGTGCCCTTGCCGAGCAGGCGAACGCCGTCCTTGCCGCCACGAGCGACGCCGGCTTCCTTCAGCGCGGCGTGGTCGAGCGTGGCGCCCGCCTTGATCTTCTTGGCGTCAACCAGCTTCTGGATCGCGCCCAGGTTCA
>JBDSKT010000196.1:0-15843 GCA_039916765.1 Sphingomonas sp. | reverse complement strand
GAGGCGCGTTCATACACCTTCTCGACGTCGGGATGATCCTCGGCTTCGCTGAGCACCCGCGCGATAACACGGCGCTGTTCGGTGATGCGGAGCCCCTTTGCATTGCACAGGGCTTCTAGATCTATCTTGCGCGCCATGCCGGCAATGTACGCCAGCCGGAGCTATTGCGAAAGGGCGTAGTGATTCGCAACAAGCCCCGCCAGCGTGCGCGGGCGGGGCTGTTCATCGCCGGATCGGACTATGCGGATTATCTGGCGTTGCGGCGCTTGGTGCCGAGGCCGATCTTCTTCGCCAGCGAGCGGCGCTGTTCGGCGTAATTGGGCGCGACCATCGGATAGTCGGCGGGCAGGTTCCACTTGGCCCGATACTGTTCGGGTGTCATCTGATAGTGGGTCATCAGGTGGCGCTTGAGCATCTTGAGCTTCTTGCCGTCTTCCAGGCACACGACATAATCGGGCTTGATCGACGAGCGGATCGACACCGCCGGCTCCTGCTTCACGTCGGGCGCGGGTGCAGTGCCACCGAGGCCGGCCAGCGCACCGTGCACATTGGCGATCAACACGGGTAAATCGGATACCGCGACGCTATTGTTGCTGACATGCGCAGCGACGATGTCGGCAGTCAAAGTGATCAGTGTTTCGTGCATTTCATTAGAATCGACCATTATTTGCCTCTCGCGCCGCGGAAAAGGACTGTCTTGAAACAGCCATTTTGGTTGCATCGCGCGTCTCCCGGCGCAACGCAAGCTAAAAGTTTACGCGATTGATGATTTAGACAGTATTGCGGCTGAAGGTAAGGGCATGAAATGCCTCGCCCGACGAACCGCGATAGTAATGACGCCGTTCGCCGACCCTTGTGAAACCTGCGCCGCTATATAGTTTTGTCGCGTCGTTGCCCTCGCGGACTTCGAGATGAAGATGTGTCGCACCTTCCTCGCGCGCGCTGATCAGGACCGAGCGCAACAGTGCCGCGCCGACGCCGCGCCGCCGCGCGGCGGGGGCGGTGGCGAGCAGCAGAAGCTCGGCTTCGTCGATGATCCGGCGGCTGAGCGCGAACCCGACTGCCGCGCCGTCGAGATAGGCCAGCACGAGCCACACGCCGGGCATCGACATGATACCCAGGCACTGGCCGCGCGTCCAAGCCTCGCCGAAGCGCGGGTCGAAGGCCTGGCTCATGATCATATCGACGATGCCGAGATCGGCGACCGTGCCGGCGCGCAGCTCGATCATGTTGAGGACGGTGCTCATAGCGCGGGCCAGGGCGCGGGCGGTGGTTGCGATTGCGGCTTGGCGTCAGGCGCGCGGCCATAGATCGGCGTCGGTGCCAGGGCGAGAAACGCGGAAGGCAGGCGCGTCGCGTCGGCGGCGTTGGGCAACAGGTCGATCGCTGCGATGGCCGGATCGAGCGCGGTCAGGAAGCGGGCGCCGCTGCCGACCGCCAGCGTGCCCGCCAGCCGCTCGATCGCCGCGTCGGGCCGCAACGACTCGAGGTTGGCGACGGGCGCGAACGGCGAGGCGTCGAAGGCTTGCATGAAGACCTCGCCATGCCCGCCTTCAAGCACCACCGCAAGGCGGCGACGGGCGGGGTCGGCGGCGAAGGCGGCGGCGGCGACGAGCGGCAGCGACGAAAAGCCCGCGACGCCGACGCTCCAGCCCAGCGCCAATCCGCGCGCTGCAGCGATGCCGACTCGAATGCCGGTGAAGCTGCCGGGTCCGCAATCGACCAGGATCCGGTCCGCCCGCCCGCCGCCGGGCAATTCGGCGATCATCGGGAGCAACCGTTCGGCATGGCCGCGCCCCACCACTTCGTGGATTGCCGCGATCACGCCGCCGTCGCCATCGATCAGCGCGACCGAACAGGCGGCGGTCGCGGTTTCGATGACGAGCGTGCGAGCCATCATGCCCTCATGCCAGCGAATCCCGGTATCTCAAGCCCCGGATGCCGAAATCGTCGGGGCGAGCCGACTTATCGTGTCATAGCACGGTATTGAATTGGTCGAATTCCGGGCGCGGCAGCCGGCCGAAGATGCTTGTCGGGTCGCCGTGACCAAGCGTGGACAGCATGATCGAGCGGTAGTTCGGCTGGTCGGCGAAGAACGCGGCATCGACGGCGGCGTTGTCGAACCCGGTCATCGGCCCGGTATCGAACCCGGTCGAGCGCGCGGCCATGATAAAATAGGCGGCTTGCAACGTCGCGTTGAGAAAAGCGTGCCGCTCTCGCGCGACGGGTTCGGCGAACCACGGCCGCGCGTCCACGTGCGGGAAAAGCTCCGGCAGATGTTCGTGGAAATCCTTGTCATAAGCGATGATCACCGACGCGGGGGCCTGCCTGATTTTCGGCCCGTTATTCGCGCTGGCGAACCCGGCGAGCTTGTTCCTCGCGTCGGGGCTGAGCACCCAGACGAAGCGCGCAGGCTGCTGGTTGGCCGAGGTCGGACCCATCTTCACCAGCTCATAGATGGCGTGGACGTCGGCCGGGGTCACCGGATCGTCGGTATAGCCGTTATAGCTCCGGGCTGAGCGGAAGAGCGTGTCGAGTGCGTCGTCGGTGAGCTTGGCGCTCATGACTTTCCCCTTCGGTTGATACGGTGAATTGGCGAAAGCGAGCGCTCAGACGGCGCGCACTTCGGTGACTTCGGGAACGTAGTATTTGAGCAGTTGCTCGATCCCGTTCTTGAGCGTCGCCGACGAAGACGGGCAGCCCGAACACGCGCCCTGGAGTTGCAGGAACACCTTGCCCTTGTCGAACCCGCGATAGACGATATCGCCGCCGTCGTTGGCCACCGCGGGGCGGACGCGGGTTTCGATTAGTTCGCGGATTTGTGCGACGATGTCGGCATCGGCCGGGTCGTCGGCGAACGCGGCGTCGTCCGCCGGTACGGTGAAGCCCGCCGCGCTGGGCGGCTTCATCAGCGGCATGTCGGCGGCAAAGTGATCGACCAGGATCGCTAGCACGTCGGGCTTGAGGCTCGACCATTCGACACCCGGCGCCGCCGTCACCGAGACAAAATTGTACCCGAAGAACACACCGGTCACGTCACCGAGCGCGAAGATCGCCTCGGCAAGCGGGCTTGCCTCGGCCTCCTCGGGCGTGGCGAAATCGCGCGTGCCGGACGGCATCACCGCGCGGCCGGGCAGGAATTTGAGCGTCGCCGGGTTGGGCGTCGGTTCGGTCTCGATCAGCATGGGCATCATGTGGGCCGGTCGTGGGCGCGGATCAAGCGGTTGCGTGAAAGGATTGGTTTAGGGGCCTGAACCTTGGGACCGGCGGATTCGGGCGGTCGGGGGGAGACGCCGAAATGAATTCCGACGAACGGCAATCCGCGCCGCACGCGGTAGCCCGCGTCCGGCCGACCACTAGATATCCAGCTGCTTCACCGCCGCGTTCCAGTTATGGATGTTGTCACGCGCTTCCTGCACGAAGGCCGATCGGCGTATGACGGTGAGGAACGCCTCGGCAAACCATTTGCCGGGGTTTCGCAGCGGGCGTTTTACCTGAATGAGAAGGACGACGCGGGTGTTCGCGGTGTCGTTCCATACTTCGTGATCATAGGTATCGTCGAACACCAGGGTCTCGCCCTCGGCCCACCGGACGAGGCGATTGTCCACCCGCATCCGCACGTCGCCATCCTTCGGTACGATCAGGCCGAGGTGGCAGGTGATCAGGCTTTTGGTCACCCCGCGATGCGGCGGGATGTGCGTCCCCGGTGCAAGAATCGAGAAGAAGGCGCTGTTGAGATCGGGGATCTTGGCAACGGCGGCGGTGGTCGCAGGGCAAGCGGCGAGGTTCTCCTCGACGGAATAGCCGTAACCCCACAGAAAGAAGCTGCGCCACTTGTCGACCGGCGCGATCGCGCGATGATCGGGCGAGATGGCGGCGAGCGACGGCGACGCCTCGCCCAGCGCGACGGCGATCGCCTCGTCGCGGATCGCTTCCCAATTGTCGCGCAAGTGCTGCGTCCAGGGAAAATCGCGCACGTCGAGCACTGGATCGTTCGACACCAGCGAGGAGGAACCGATCAGCCGGTCGAACAGGCCGCGGAGATGCTTGCCGTAACGGATGATGAGCGGGCGGTTGCGTTCGGCTCGCAATGGTGGCCCGGCATCGGGCATCGCCGCACCCGATATCACCGTCATATCAGGGACGCGGCCTTCGGCGACTTTGCCGGAATTCCGCCACAATCCAGCCGGCGCGGGCTTGGTTTCCACCGTCACGTTTCTTCGCCTTCCGGGCGCCGCCCGCCGCCATTCTCCCGACGGGGAGCGGACGATACGCCGTAACAATTCACGCCCGCCGAATGCGGGCGATCGGTCTGCTATTAGGTTTATAGGTCGAAATCATGGCGCTAAGCGGCGATTGTCGGGCGGCGTATCGGGCGTTGCGGGATCAGCGCTGCGCCCCTACGATCACGCAATGTCAGTGTTCCCCCGCGCGTATCGCCTCGCCCTCATCGCCCCGCTGTTCCTCGCCGTCGCGCCCCAGGCGCTGGGCCAGCAGCAAGCGGCGGCGCAGCAAGCGGCCACGCCGGCGGCGTCCGACCCCGATCGTTATATCGTCGATCGCGCCGCGTGGCTCTACAAGGGCAGCGATATCAAGCCCGACCCAGAATGGCGGTTCGGTACGCTGTCCAATGGCCTGCGCTACGCCGTGCGCAAGAACGGCGTGCCGCCGGGACAGGTGTCGATCCGGGTGCGGATGGACGCCGGCTCACTGATGGAAACCGACCAGGAGCGCGGCTATGCGCATCTGATCGAGCACCTTTCGTTTCGCGGTTCCCAGTTCGTCCCCGATGGCGAAGCGAAGCGCATCTGGCAGCGGTTCGGCGCGACCTTCGGTTCGGACAACAATGCCCAGACGACGTTCACCTCGACGGTCTACAAGCTCGACCTGCCCTCGGCGACGGCAGATGGGCTCGACGAGAGCATGAAGATTCTCGCCGGCATGGTCGCTAAACCAAACATCACCACCGCCGCGCTCAATGCCGAGCGGCCGGCGGTGCTGGCCGAGCGGCGCGACCAGTTGGGGCCGCAATCGCGCTTCGGCGAGGCGATGTTCGGTACGTTGTTCGCCGGACAGCCGATCGCGGCGCGCCAGCCGATCGGTACGCTGGAAACACTCAACGCCGCGACCGCCGAGGGCGTGCGTGCGTTCCACGATCGCTGGTATCGCCCTGAACGTGCAGTCGTCGTGGTATCGGGGGATATGGACCCGACGGTGTTCGAGCGGCTCGTCGCGAAATATTTCGGGCCGTGGCAGGGCATCGGTCCCAAGCCGCCCGAGGCCGATTTCGGTACGCCCAAGCCCGCAAAGCCGGCGACAGCGGCACTGGTCGAGCCCGGCCTCCCGGTGACGGTGCAGATGGCGACGGTGCGGCCATGGCATTACAATGACGATACGGTGATCTTCAACCAGGAGCGCCTGGTCGATCAGGTTGCCGTCGATGTGATCAACCGCCGGCTCGAAACGCGCGCGCGCGGCGGCGGGAGCTATCTCCAGGCGCAGGTGCGGCTCGATGACGTCGCGCGCTCGGTCAATACGACGACGGTGAGCATTTCGCCGGTCGGCGACGATTGGCAGGCCGCGCTCAAGGACGTGCGCACCGTGATCGCCGAGGCGCTCGCCGCGCCGCCGACCAAGGCCGAGATCGACCAGGAGATCGCCGAGCGCGGCGAGCAGTTCCGCTCGATGATGCAGACCGCGCCGGTCGATGCCGGATCCAAGCTTGCCGACGATCTCGTCACCGCGGTGGATATCCGTGAGACCACCACCGCGCCGGCGGTGATGAACGACGTTTATATCGATGCGCAGAAGAAGGGCATGTTTTCGCCCGCGCGGGTGCTCGCCTCTGCCAAGCGTATTTTCACCGGCGTCGATACGCGCGCGATCATCAACGTGCACAAGCCCGAGGACGGCCTGCCCGCCAAGCTCGCCGCGTCCCTATCAACCGACATCAAGGCCGACCCCGCCAAACGCCGAGCGCAAGCCGCGATCAGTTTTGCCAAGCTGCCCCGGCTGGGAAAGCCCGGGACGATCGTATCGCGTGAGCCGATCGATTTGTTCGAACTCAAGCTCGAAAAGGTGGTGTTCGCCAACGGCGTTCGGCTGCTGATGAACGCATCGACCTCCGAAAGCAGCAGGGTCTATGTCCGCGTGCGGTTCGATGGCGGCTATGCCTCGCTGCCCGCCGACCGCGCCACCCCCGCCTGGGCAGGCGGCTTCGCGCTGTTGGCGAGCGGGATCGGGCCGCTCAAGCAGGGCGACATCGATGCGATGACCGCCGGGCGCCGCATGGGGTTCGATTTCGATACCGATGCCGATGCCTTCACCGTGTCCGCGCTGACCTCGCCCGACGATCTCGCCGACCAGCTCAAGCTGATCGCCGCCAAGCTGGCGGCGCCCGGATGGGATCCGGCACCCGTGCTGCGCGCGCGCACCTATGCGATGTCGACTTACGATTCGATCGAGTCCTCACCCGATGGCGTGCTCGGCCGCGATCTCGAGCGCTTGCTTCACGCCGGCGATCCGCGCTGGGGCGCACCGACCAAGGACCAGATCGCGGCGCTGACGCCGCAAAGCTTCCGCGCGTTATGGGAACCGATCCTCGCCGCGGGACCGATCGAGGTCGAAGTGTTCGGCGACATCGACCCGGCCAAGACCGTCGCTGCCGTGGCCGCGTCGTTCGGAGCGCTGGCGCCACGTTCGCCGAGCACGGCTGCGCCCCCGCCTATCCTCTTTCCGGCGCATGTCGCCACACCTGTTGTCCGCACACACAACGGCGCGAGCGACCGCGCGATCGCGGTGATCGCCTGGCCGACCGGTGGCGGGTTGGACGGCATCACCGATTCGCGACGGTTGGACGTGCTCGCCAACGTCTTCGCCGACCGGCTGTTCGATCGGCTGCGCTCCGAGGCGGGGGCGAGCTATAGCCCCAGCGTGTCGAGCGACTGGCCGATCGGCGCGCCGCGGGGCGGGCGGGTGATGGCACTTGGCCAAGTCGCGCCCGAAAACCTGCCGTTGTTCTTCCGTCTGGCGCGCCAGATCGCCGCGGATCTCGTCGCGCATCCGATCAGCGATGATGAGCTGAAACGCACGATCGGGCCGATGGAGCAGCTAATCATGCGCCAATCGACCGGCAACCAGTTTTGGATGAACCAGCTGAGCGGCGGCGCGTACGATCCGGCGCGGATCGCCTCCGTCCGGGGGGTCTACCGCGATATCGCGACGACGACCTCGGCGGACTTGCAGGCGCTGGCGGCGAAGTACCTCAAACCCGAGAACGACTGGACCATGGAAGTCGTGCCGAAGAAATAGCCTCGCCTCCGACGTCGAGGCTCACCCCTTGTAGAGTGCGTCGAGCCGCTCGCCATACACGTCCTTCAGCACGTGGCGGCGGATCTTGAGGCTGGGCGTCAATTGCTCGTTGTCGATAGCAAACGGCGCGTCGGCGAGGATGAAGCGGCGGATGCGCTCGGTTACCGACAGATCCTTATTGACCCGCTCGACCGCGTGGCCGAGCGCGGTGCGGTACCCGCTATTCGCGGCGAGCCGCGCGAAATCGCACGCGTCGCCATTCCTCGCGCACCATTCCTGCGTCCAGTCCGGATCGGGGACGAGGACCGCGACCATGTACGGCTTGCGATCGCCGTAGATCATTGCCTGGACGATCTCGGGCTGAAGCGTCAGCATCCCCTCGACCTTTTGCGGCGCGACATTGTCGCCCTTGTCGTTGACGATGATGTCCTTCTTGCGGTCGGTGATCTTGATCCGGCCCTTCTCGTCGATCAGCCCGATATCGCCGGTGTGCAGCCAGGACCCTTTGTTCGGCTCCGCCGGATCGGGCTTCAGCACGCGCGCGGTTTCATCCGGGTTGTTCCAATAGCCGTGCATGACGAGCTCGCCGCGCACCAGGATTTCGCCGTCCTCCGCGATCCGTACTTCGGTGTTGGCGAGCGGCGGGCCGACGGTATCCATGCGCAGCCCGACCGAGGGACGGTTGCACGAGATGACCGGCGCGGCCTCGGTCTGGCCATAGCCTTGGAGGAAGGTGAGACCGAGCGACTGGAAGAAAATGCCGATTTCGGGCGTGAGCGGCGCGCCGCCCGAGACCATCGCCTTGATACGTCCGCCGAAACGCTTCTGGATTTTCGGCTTGAAGAGCGCGTTGACCGCAAGCCGCATCGGCTGATCGCGCAGTCGCAAGGTGCCGTCATAGGCGCGCGCGCCGATCCGCTGCGAATGATCGAGCAGCTTCACGCCGAGCCCGCCCTGCTTCTCGACCGCCTTGGAGATGCGCGTCTTGAGCACCTCGAACAGGCGCGGGACGACGACCATGATCGTCGGGCGGACTTCCTCGATGTTGGCGGCAAGCTTGTCGAGGCCCTCAGCATAATAGATTTGCGCACCGAGCGCGATCGGGAAGTGCTGACCGCCGGTATGTTCGTACGCATGGCTGAGCGGAAGGAACGAGAGGAACACCTCGTCCTCCCAGCCGAAATCCTCCGCGATCAGGCTGCAACAGCCATGGCAATTGTGCAGGATCGCGCCGTGGTGCTGCATGACGCCGCGCGGCGAGCCGCCGGTCCCCGACGTGTAGATGATGCAAGCGGTATCGCCGCGCGTCGCGTCGATGACGACCATATCGGGGCTGGCCGGATGGTCGGCGATCAAGTCTTTCCAGCTGTAAACCACCAGTTCGCCGGGCTGGGTGATGCGCAGATCCTCCATGCCGATGATCGTCGTCGCGTTGGTCGCGCGGATCGCGGCGGGGAGCAGCGTCTTGGCCAGTTTGGCGGTCGAGACGACCACTGCCCGCGCGCCGGAATTTTCGATGATATGCGTGTGATCGCGCTCGGTGTTGGTGATGTAGGTCGGCACCGTGATGCAGCCCGCAGCCATGATTGCCAGGTCGCTGATGCACCATTCCGGCCGATTCTCGGCCACCAGCATCACCCGGTCACCGGGTGCCAGCCCGATCGCCTTGAGCCCTGCCGCGAGGCTCGCGACCTGCCGCGCCGCCTCGGCCCAGCTGGTCGGCACCCACGCGCCGCCCTCCTTGTGCCACAGGAACGGCGCATCTCCTTTCGCGGCGGCGCGCGCGAAGAACATCGCGACCAGGCTGGAGAAATGTTCAAGCGTTCGCATCGTCTCTCCCCGTCGCGTGGCGCTCTGCGGCGCCTGTCGACAATTTCGTGATCATTCGGGCGGGCGGTCCGCCTGGCCGGCAAATGGCCCCGGCACGAAGCGATGCCCCGCGGTATCGAGCGCAACTCCCTCGCTACGCGGATCGGCGGCACCGACCCAGCGGCCGCCGACGCGCTCGACCGCATTGGCCTTGAGCCCGAGCGGTGCCAGCGCGATTCGCTCGCCCAGCGACTTGAACGCCGGCATCATCGCATCGAGCTGCGTGCCCTTTTCAGCATACGCCATCGGACCGGGCGCGAAAACGAGGCCGAGGCCGATCGCGTCCTGCGCGCTCAAATGCCAATCGATCACCCCGACGATCGCCTTGGCGACCTGCGCGATGATCGTCGGTCCGCCTGCCGCGCCGACGGCGAGGCGCACCTTGCCGTCAGGACCGTAGACAATCGTCGGCGCCATCGAACTGCGCGGACGCTTGCCGCCCTGTACGCGGTTGGCGACGAGATAGCCGTCCTTGTCGGGCACGATGTCGAAATCGGTCAGCTGATTGTTGAGCACCGTCCCGTCGACCGACAGGCCGGAACCGAACACGCCCTCGACGGTGGTCGTCACCTCGACCACGTTGCCTTGACGGTCAGCCACTGCAAGATCGGTCGTTCCCGCCACTTCCTGCGCGGGGACATGAATACGCGGCGGTGCGCCCGCGGGCCTGCCGGGGGCAATAGTGCCGATCGAACGATCCGGCGAGATCAGCGCCGAGCGCGCCGCCAGATATCGCGGGTCCAGCAAGCCCGTCACCGGCACCGACACGAAGTCCGGGTCGCCGATGTACATGTCGCGATCGGCATAAGCGAGGCGCGACGATTCGGCGAACAGATGCCACGCAACGGGGCTGTCCTTGCCAAGTCGCGTCATATCGAAGCGCTCGAGTTGCTTCAGGATCATCAGCACGGTCAGCCCACCCGATGACGGAGGACCCATGCCGCACACGCGGTAGCCGCGATACGAGGCGCAGACGGGATCGCGCGGCTTCGCCTGATAGCGCGCGATGTCGCCCGCCGTCATCCGCGACGGGTTGCGCGCCGCGCCATTGACCGTCGCGACCAGCTTCTGCGCCTGCGCCCCGGTATAGAAGGCGTCGGGGCCGAGCCTTGCGATGCGCTCGAGCAAGGCGGCTTGCGCCGGATTGGTAAGCCGCATGCCCGCGACCAGCGGCGCGCCGTTCGGCCCGGCAAAGAGTGCGCGCGTCTCAGGGGTCGCGTGTCCGCTATAGCGCGAGACGCTGCCGACAAATCGCGGACTGGCGATCCAGCCCCCGCGCGCAAGCTGGATTGCGGGCTGGAAGAGGTGTGCCCAGGCGAGCTTGCCCGATTGCCGATGCGCCAGCGCCATGCCGCGAAGCGCGCCCGGTACGCCGACGCTGCGTCCGCCGGGCACCGCGTCGTCATGGTCGAGCGGCTTGCCGTCGGCGGTGTAGAACCAGCGCGGGCCGGCGGCGGCCGGGGCGGCTTCGCGCGCGTCGATCGTCGTCAGCTTGCCGTTTGTCTGGCTGACCCAGAAACTGCCCCCGCCGATACCCGAGCTTTGCGGTTCCACCACGTTGAGCGCGAGCTGGGTGGCGATCGCCGCGTCGGTCGCGCTGCCGCCAGCCTTGAGGATCTCGACGCCGGCCGCTACCGCGCGCGGATCCGCGGCGGACACGATCCCAATACTCGCAGCCGCAGCGGGGCGTGCGGGTATGTGATGAGCGGGCGACTGGCGGGCGGGGGCTGCAGCCGGGAGAGTGAGCGCGGTGAAAGCCAAGAGAAGTTTATTCATATGACATGACCCTAACGGCGCGAGGCGGTGTGGCAAGCCGCTATGGCATCCAGCGGTATACCGCGCCTTCTCAACCTGCTCCGATCGCGGCTTGCACGCTGCCGAAGCCATCGCGTTCGAGCAGTTCGGCGAGCCCGCGAGCGATGCGGCGTGGCAGGCCAGGCCCTTCATAGACGAGCGCCGTATAGAGCTGCACCAGGCTCGCGCCGCTGCGGATGCGGGCATAGGCTTCGGCCGCCGAGTCGATCCCGCCGGCCGCGATCAACGGCAATTGCCCGCCGGTCGCGCTTCGAAAATCGAGCAACCGCCGGCGCGCCAGCTCGGCCAGCGGCGCCCCCGACAGTCCGCCTGTTTGATCCGCCTCGGCTGAACGCAGCGCCGGGCGCGACACCGTGGTGTTGCCGATGATCAATGCGTCGGCCTCGTGATCGATCGCGGCGCGGGCGATCGAGTCGATCGCGGCGGGTTCCAGATCGGGCGCGACCTTGAGAAACAGGCGCGGCGTGGTGGTCGCATTGTGCCGAGCCGCGTCACACACCGCAAGCAATTGCGCGAGCGCCGGCCCGTGTTGCAGGTCGCGCAGGCCTGGGGTGTTGGGCGAGCTGATGTTGACGGTCACATAATCCGCGAACGCCGCCGCCGCCGCGACCCCCGCCGCATAATCACCGATACGGTCCGCCGAATCCTTGTTGGCGCCGACGTTGATGCCGAGCACACCGCCGCGCCGCGCCGCAGCGGCGCGCGGCAAAGCCGCCGCGATTCCGGCATTGTTGAACCCCATGCGGTTGATCACCGCGCGATCGGCGGCGAGGCGGAACAGCCGCGGGCGCGCATTACCGGCCTGCGGCAGCGGGGTGAGCGTGCCGATCTCCACGCTGCCGAAGCCAAGCGCGAACCATCCGTCGATCGCCGCGCCGTTCTTGTCCGCCCCCGCCGCCAGCCCGATCGGATTGGCAAAGTCCAACCCCGCGACCTGCACGGCGAGCCGAGGATCCGACTCGCGAATACCGAGCGGCGCGCCGGCGTGCGCCCAGCGCGCGAGTGTCACGAGCGACAGACCGTGTGCCCGTTCGGCGTCGATGGCGAAAAGCGCGGGGCGGAGCAGCGGGAAAAGCATTTCACCGTGTCCTGCCAGTGCCGTGCGCGCGGGTCAAAACGTAACACAGCGCAAGAAAATTGGCGCTTTCGTCCAATACAGTCCGACGACCACGAGGCTAAACGAAGGATGCGACCCGGAAGAGTCTTTTAACAGGGGACTCTTTCTCTAGGCTCGGGCGGCATGCCGTCCGGGCCACTTTTCTTTTTGCAATGAAGTCGTTACCTTGCGAGTCAGCAAAACGGGGCGACTCAGTGACGAATGTTCGGCTGGACTATGCGGTCCCGGCAGCGGACCTACAGGAATACGTTACTCTTTTCTATTACTTCCGGGCGGATCTTCCCAAGTTCGAGGACGTCGAGCGTGCCGATTATGCGCAATTGCGCTTTCGGCTGTCCCCCGCCGCGACCGGATACCGCTTTGCCGACGGCGTTACGCAATCCGCGACCGACATCCATCTGCTTGGCCCAACCTGCGGACCGGTGCGCAGCTGGTCGGACGGACCGATCTTGCTGTTCGGCATGGGCCTGACGGCGGCGGGATGGCGCGCGATGATCGGCAATGACGCGTCGCAAATGCTCAATCGCAGTGTCGATGCGGAGGGCCTGCTCGGATCGTCCCGGTTGCAGGCGGCGCGTGTCGCGCTGGCCAATGTCGCGTCGGTCGAGGACTGCGCCGCGATCGCGGAGCCGCTGGTTCGCGAGTTGATCGGCAATCGCCTTGGAACGTCGCTTGTGTTCGTGCGCCAGGTGGATGGCTGGCTCGCCGCGTCGCCGTCGCCCGAAATGGATGATCTGATCGCGGTGACCGGGCTTTCGCGCCGTCAGATCGAGCGCAAGTGCAAGGCGATGTACGGCGCGCCGCCCAAGATGCTGGCGCGCAAATATCGCGCGCTGAAGGCGGCGGTCGCGCTGGCATCGAACGCCGAGACGTTCGATGACGCGATCGAGCGGGGCTTTTACGACCAGAGCCACATGATCCGCGAGGTGAAGCAGTTCACCGGCATGACGCCTCGCCAGTTCCATGCCGAACCCTCGCTGCTCAGTCAGCTGGTCACCGCGCAGCGCACGGCGCTCGAGGACAAGGTCGGGCCACTGATCGCGCGGACCTGAATCGCGGTTGACGTGCGGCCTCCTTAGCCCCACATGCAAATCGGATCAGATCGATCCGATTGAGAATGTCTACGACCATGAAGCTTTCCAGCCTTGCCGACTATGCGGTCGTCATGATGTCCGCCGCCGCCCGCCAGTGCGGTTCGGCGCGGCTCAACGCGACGTTGCTCGCCGGCGAGACCGGCCTGCCGTTACCGACCGTGCAGAAGCTCGTCAGTCGCTTGTCCGCCGCGGGCTTGATTGAGAGCGCGCGCGGCGCCGGCGGGGGCTTCCGCCTGTCGCGCCCGCCCGCTGCGATCTCGCTCGCCGATATCGTCGAGGCGGTCGAGGGACCGATCGCGATGACCGCGTGCGTCGATCAGGGCAGCCATGATTGCTGCGTCGAGGAGAGTTGCAAGGTAAAGCCGCATTGGAACGCGGTGAATGGTGCGGTCCGCGGTGCGCTGGCCGGGGTGTCGCTGGCCAGCCTATCTGCGGGAGTGCATTGAGATGGCTACCAAGAACGCGGATGCCTATGCCGCCGCCAACAAGGCATACGAATGGGGTTTCCATTCGGATATCGAGCAGGAATTTGCCCCCAAGGGATTGAGCGAAGAAACCGTCCGTTTCATCTCGGCCAAGAAGGGCGAGCCGGAATGGATGCTCGACTGGCGCCTCAAGGCGTACAGGCTGTGGCTGACGATGACGCCGCCCGATTGGGCGAAATTGAACGTCCCGCCGATCGACTATCAGCACGCCTATTATTATGCCGAGCCCAAGGCCAAGCCTAAGCTCGGATCGCTCGACGAGGTCGATCCCGAAATCCTGCGCGTGTACGAGAAACTCGGTATCCCCATCTCCGAGCAGAAGCTGCTCGCGGGCGTCGAGGGCGGCGAGGACGGTGGTCTGCCGGCACGTCGGGTTGCGGTGGACGCAGTATTCGACAGTGTTTCTGTCGCGACGACCTTCCGCAAGGAGCTCGAAGCGGCAGGGGTGATCTTCCGGAGCATCTCGGAGGCGATCAAGGAATATCCCGACCTTGTCCGCAAATGGCTCGGCAAGGTGGTGCCGCAGCACGACAATTACTTCGCGGCGCTCAACTGCGCGGTCTTCAGCGACGGGACGTTCGTTTATATCCCGGAGGGCGTGCGCTGCCCGATGGAGCTGTCGACCTATTTCCGCATCAACGCCGAGAATACCGGCCAGTTCGAGCGCACGCTGATCGTCGCCGACAAGGGTGCCTACGTCTCGTATCTCGAAGGCTGCACCGCGCCTATGCGCGACGAGAACCAGCTCCACGCCGCCGTGGTGGAACTGGTCGCGCTGGACGATGCCGAGATCAAATATTCGACCGTGCAGAACTGGTATCCGGGCGATGTGGACGGCAAGGGCGGCATCTACAATTTCGTCACCAAGCGCGCGCTGTGCCAGGGCGCTCGCTCCAAAGTGTCATGGACCCAAGTTGAGACCGGCAGCGCGATCACCTGGAAATATCCGTCGTGCGTGCTCAACGGCGAGAACAGCGTCGGCGAATTCTATT
Organism: Sphingomonas sp.; assembly: GCA_039916765.1. Lineage (GTDB taxonomy): Bacteria > Pseudomonadota > Alphaproteobacteria > Sphingomonadales > Sphingomonadaceae > Sphingomonas. The sequence goes on along the minus strand of JBDSKT010000196.1, from coordinate 1,160 downwards.
CGGTCGCGGTGACCAATAATCGCCAGCAGGCCGACACCGGCACCAAGATGATCCACAACGGCAAGGGCTCGCGCTCCACGATCGTGTCGAAGGGGATTTCGGCGGGACGTTCGGACAACACCTATCGCGGGCTGGTGCGCGTCGCGCCGGGCGCGGAGGGCGTGCGCAACTTCACCCAGTGTGACAGCCTGCTGCTCGGTAGCGAATGCGGCGCGCATACCGTGCCGTATATCGAGGTGCGCAACCCGTCGGCGCAGATCGAGCATGAGGCGACGACCTCGAAGATCAGCGACGACCAGATGTTCTACGCGATGCAGCGCGGGCTGGATCAGGAGGCGGCAGTGGCGCTGATCGTCAACGGGTTCGCGCGCGAGGTGCTGCAGCAACTGCCGATGGAATTCGCGGTCGAGGCGCAGAAGCTTCTGGGGATTTCGCTTGAGGGGAGCGTGGGGTGATCGTTCTGCCGCTCCTGCTCAGCGCGGCTGTCGGTGGGATGACGTGTGAGGCGGCGATGACTCGCCGCGAACGCGCGTTTCGTCCGCTGCGTGCCGAGATGCGCGCTTTGCGGGCAGCAAACCCGAACCACGATCCCGAGAGCTACCCGCCACTGCGGCTCGCGCAACGGTACAGGAATTTCCAGTCGAACCTGAAGGCGTTTCAGCGCCGCTATCCGGGGCGAGATTGCAGGGCGGAGGCAAAGCATGCTCACCATCGCTAATGGCCTTCGTCATGCCGGACTTGTTCCGGCATCCAAGGTGCCGCGAGCGCCGGCGCGGGAGGTGGATTGCACCCCGGAACGAGTCCGGGGTGACGACGTGTGCGGCGCGGTCGAGGTGCAGAAGTTGCTGGGAATCTCGCTTGAGGGGAGCGTGGGGTGAGAGTCGATTTCGCTTGGCCGGAGACGAAAGCGGAACTTGCTGATTTGCTAGAAAGCATAATGGGCTGGAGTCCAGATGGAAGCGTCGGCGATTGGGACGTTGATGAACTCGAAAATCAGCCGTTCAAAAATGTCGAGTTGGAAGCGTGGCGGGAGCGCATCTTACGAGAGATTTGGCATCTGCAATTGCCAAGCAAGGACGCTCATGCTGACCGGGTGGCCGTCGACCGTGCAAAGAAAATTATCGCGAGCTTGAGACAGAACCAAGATGCTTAAAATTAGT
>JBDSKT010000195.1:0-7573 GCA_039916765.1 Sphingomonas sp. | reverse complement strand
TACGGTTCTCCTTCACGATGAACACGACATGTTTGATGTGCGCGCGCAGCGCCGCCAGTTTAGCTTCGGCGGCGGCGCGCGCCGGGGCGGCATCGAGCCCGATGTTCCGCGCGACTTGCAGCGTCGTCGCGACCAGCGCCTTGGGGGCGGGCAGCGGGAAATCGAGCAGCCCGGCCTTTTCGAGCTGGAAGATATATTGGTTAGCCTTGCCGCACGCATCGGGCTGGCTGCGCTGGACCGCGAGGCGCGGGACGCACCCGATTGGGTTCGGGCCCGGCGGACTCTTGCGGTTGACGACAAACACGCGGCGCCCGTCGCGGCTGGCGGCAACGGCGCTCGGATACCAGCCGGTCGGGACCAGTCCGGCAACGGCAGCGCTTGTCGGCCCGGGTTCGACTATAGCCAGCGCATTGATCCCGCCCATCGTGACGAGTAGCCGGCGGTCGGGCAGCAAGGCGAGGCTGTTGGCGTTGACGCCCTTGCTCTTGGGCATTTCGCCGAAGGATGCGGGTAGGCCGAGCCGGGGCTCGGCAATCATCCCGCCCGAGCTGATGTCGATCATCGCAAGCCGGTCTGCATTGTCTTCGGTCGCGTAAAGCCGCCCGGCGCCAGGATCTGCTAGCAGTGCGGTCGGCTCACCGATCGTCGCAATGCGCGCGGTTACGCGGAGCGCGGTCGATGTGATGGCGAGGGCGACGATCTGCCGGTCACGCGGCGCCGAGACCCAGGCGTGGGTTGCATCACGCCACAGGATCGCAAATGGATTTTCGCCGCCCGCCACGCCCGATTGCGCGGGATTGATCTTGCCCGGCCGCAAGTCCTGCTCGGCGATCACGCGCCCGCCGCGCAAATCGACGAGGCTAACCGAGTCGTTATAGTAGTTGGCGACCAGCGCGCGGGTGCCGTCAGGGCTAACTGCGACCCCGGCGGCTTGGGGCTTGACGTCGGCGCCAACGCCTGCGCGGTGACCAAGTGTAATCGGCTTGCCGGTTTCCGCGTAGCCCGCGCCCAGGCGACGGAACACGTGGACGACATCATCGACGCCGCCGCCGACGATGAAACCGTGACCGTCGGGCAGCCAATCGATCCCTGAATAGCTGTTCGGCACCATCAATGTTTGCACCCACCGGCTGCCGTTCGCACCGATCGCGTAACGGAAAATATATTGCCCGGATTGCGCGGGGACGACCTTATCATTTGCACCGACATAGCGATTGAAACCGCTGGTCAGCACCAGCAACTCCTGCCCATCAGGTCGCATGGCGATCGCAGCAGCGCCGTCAGCACGATAGGCCGGGTTGGGTCCGACATGTGCGGTTAGCGGCTCGAACCGCGCGCCAGGCGCGGCGAGGGGGGTCAGCGTTTGCCCGGTCGGTAATTGCTCTGCCTGCTGTGCGACCGCGGCACTGACGATGAAAAGGCCAGCAAAAACGAATATCATACCGGATAGCGCTGCGCGCATTTCCCTTCTCCGTCCCAGAAGTACGACGCTAGCGCACTAGCAAGACAGTTTGAAGACCCTGTGATCGTAGCCAGCGCGACACATTCCGATCAATAATTCTGTCGTGTGAAGCGATCAGCTATTCTTCAGGTGAGGATTGATCCGAAACTGGAGTTAGCCGTTCTTCCGCTCCACTTGATGTTCGCATCCGCCATTGGTTATTAGTTCGGTTGCACTAGCATGCCGCCCGCTTTCGGACCTTAGGGCTGGGTTGCCGATCGCTTTGTGCGGCAGAGTCGCACTCGTCGGCGGTCGAGCGGCAGGCAATCGTTAAACCGGCCGAGCAGCGCTTTGGAAAACGACAATGGCGCCGGCTTTTTGGCTCACTACCAGCATCGCGGCCATTTATCTAAGCACGCGATCGGCATGCGTGACACATATATCCCCACTCTTATTTCCGTTGCTGTCGACGCGGCGCCGCAATTAGAATTTGTAGGAAGTTGCGACGCGGACGAAGCGCCCGGTTTCGACGTAAGAGCCGTTGCCGCCGCCATCCTGTGTGCCAAGATAGGTGTTTTCCCGCCCAAGGGTTTTGTAAAACTGCGTCTGATCGAGCAGATTCTTGATCTGCAGCCCAACGCTGAACCCGCCAATCATATAAGTGACGCCAAGATCGAGCGTCTTGATCGGCTGCATATAGGCATCGAGATTGTTGTCGGTCAGACTCAGCAATTGCAGCCCGGTATATTGGTAGCTGAGCTCGGCCGACAGGCCGCGGCGCTCGTAGAACAGGTCGATATTGTACATGAGCTGCGGCGCACGCGGCAGCCAAGTCTTGCGACCATAATGGTCTGAGCGGTTACTGTCGGCTTCGCTGTGCTGCAGCGTCAGGTTGCCCCCCAGCCCCAAGCCGGACGTCCAGCCGCCGAGTTCGGTGAACTGATAGCGACCATTGGCCTCCAGCCCGAACAACTCGGCGGATTTGCCATTCTCGGGTTGTGAATAGACATTGGCGCCGATTTGCGTGTCAGGAGATTGCACGTCCGGATCGCCGCCGGTCGTGCTGGCTGAATAGATGAAATTGCGAATGTGGCGGTAGTAGCCGCCAAGCTCCAGCAGCGCGCCTGGTTTGGGATAAAATTCGATGCTGGAATCGACGTTGGTCGATTCCGCCGGCTTAAGCTTGGGGTTGGACAAGGTGTAATAGGTGATTTGTGCTACTGGATCATAGCTGTGGTCTTCCGGTCCCGCCACCAGCGAGAAAGCGGGCCGCGAGAAACTTCGATGCGCAGCAAGCCGGGCGACCCATTTATCGTCGGGGCGATAGACGAGGGTTAGATTGGGTAGCCATTGATCGTATCGATTCCCGTCGGTCGTGAAATGGCCGGGTTGCGTGACGCCGTTGGCGTCCACCGTCGTTGATACCCAGTGTGCAGCGCTGAACTGCGTGCGCTCGAATCTGAGGCCCGCCAGTGCTGCGAACGGCCCCGATGCGAACCGCGCCTGCAGATATGCAGCATAGATGTCCTCGGTGCCGCTGACCGTTCGGCGCTGATAATCGTCGATTGTATAGGCGCCCGGATTGCCGACTGTATTTAGCCCGGTCACGGGATCTTTGGCGAAATGGTCTTGATAAGCATAAGGCAGCATGCCGTTCACGAAGGTCGAGCGGTCGAGGAAGCGATACAAACCGGGATAAAGCCCGTTGAGGAAGCTAGCGATGTTGCGGCCGGGCAGTCCGCCTAAAGGCCCGCCTTGCCCGTCATAATAAGCTGGCAATGTACCGTCGGGTTTAAGGATCGCGAAGTTGTCGCCGTCATTGCCCGTATATTCATGGTCATATTGATTGCGTCTCGAGAAGCTGACGTCGAAGCCGCCTTTCAGCGATTGAAGCAGGCCGCCGATGCGATAGGTGCCGTCCAGCTTGGCATTGACTATCCGATTTGTGGTTTTGCCGTCATGACCCTGGAATTTCCAAAGCTGGTCGGTGTTGGGATTGAGCACGTAGCTGCCTACGGCCGGGCTGCTGAACCTAGGTACCGGGTGGGCGGGGTCGCTGAGGTCGAACTGTGCATTTCCCGGAACCGGCGGCGCGTACAGACTGCCCTCGACGTAATTGGGGTAGCCGATGCTCGATCGACCGAGCGATAGATCATAAGCCAGAGTTAGGCCGTGATCCGCGCCCTTGCGATGATCCGTAATGCCACCGACTTGGATCGTATACAGTTCACCGTCCTTATCTCGGGTCTGGAAATAACCGCCGGGGAGGATCTGCTGCGGGTTAAAGGTCGTCGAATTAAAATAGCGGTCACCGTCGTTGCGGATGCTGCGCTGTGAATCGTTGCCGCGGTCGTCATAATGGCCGTAGGTCGTACGCAGGTAGAATTCCTGCCCGTCGTTACGATAGCCTAGCGCCAAACTGCCGCCGTAGCGGCGCTCTTGATTGCTATAGAGATCATATTTGAGCTGATCGAGCGACAGGCCGCCGGTCAGCTTACGCCAATCGCTCACGTCAGCTTCGCTCTTCAGTGTCGGGCGATATCCGCCGGACTCGATCGCTTCACCTGCCGTCGAGCTGCGGTCGTAAAAGGCGGTAACGTAGACGCCGAACTGATCATGGTCACCAAATTCACGCGCGATTTCGATCTGACCAGTGCCCCCGAGGCTGGCAAACCCGAGGTTCTGCGCAAGCTGCGAGAAATTGCCTGCGACGGTCACCTTGGTAAAGCTTTTGCCCAGCGAGAAAGCGCCCGGCGTGTGGATATCAACCACACCGCCAATGCCATCACCAATCATGTCGGCGGTTGGCGATTTTGTCACGATAACCGAATCGAGCCCGTAAGGCGCGACAAAATTGAGCGACAGCGCGCGACTCCCCGGATCGGCTGCGGGCACGCGAACCCCGTTCAACAGGTAGGAATCGTAATTGGAATCGAGACCGCGGATTGCGACATATTCCCGCTCACCGGTCGCTGCCTGTCCTTTGCCCATGTCATTGTAGCCGACCAGTCCAGGCAAGTGAGAGATGATGTCCGCAAGATTGCCGCCGGGTCGTTTGGCGATTTCATCTGCTGACATGATGCTTACTGTTGCCGTGGAGCGCCGTTTTTCGTCGATGGCTCCAGTTTCGCCGTGGAGGCGTTTACCGGTGACGATGATCGAGTCGTCCAGCGACGGTCCAGCGTCGCCCTTCTCCTGGGCATATACTGGCCCAACAAGGGCGAACGAAGACGCAACGACAAGAAGCGCGTAACAGTGCCGCATAACAGACCCCTGGATTGATCATCTTAGGCGGGCGCTTAGGGACGGCTCTATGCAGTTGAGTGACAGGGCGGTGGCATTTTCGTGTCTATGCCGACATTTGGCGACGAGCCGCCGTCGGGCTAGCCTCCGGCGAGCAACAACCGGTTACCCTCGCGAAGTGGCATGGCCAGCGGTTCCCCAAGCCGCAGCAGCATGTCTCGGCTGGGCAAGGCACCTTTAATGGAGCGCCGCAGCGTAGAAATGGAAGCGAGACTTTCAATTCCGTAATGTCATTCGGCCTTTAGGTATGACCATTCGGGAAGATCGATCGCAGCGCCTGCCTTCTGCGCGAGCTTGATCATCCATTTTTTGATGGGCGGGACGTTCAGGAGCCGATTGCGGACAACCAGGCCAAAGGAGGTGCGCGGGGCGAGAAAGCGGCCGCTACCTTCACCAGTACTGGCGCCTTGCTCGGCATATGGTTGCACGTGCCGCTGGTATCGGGAAAACGCGTCCGAGTAGCCGCGAAGATTCGACAACAGTTCGCCTGCGAGAATGTAGGCCCCGACGATCGCAGAGCCTGTGCCCATACCTCCGATCGAAACCCCGCCGGCGGCGTCGCCCAACAAGGCTATCCGTCCGTTCGACCAATGTGGCACTCGCGCGCGGCTAACTGTGTTGAAATAAAAGTCGTCAGAGGGTCCAAGCGTTGACAGGAGCTCGGGCGTTCGCCAGCCCATCCCGGCGAAGCGACTGTTTAGAGCCTCTTTTTGCCGAGACGTGTCGCGCCGTCCTATGCCGAGCGGGTAGGACGCAAACAACGCCAATACCCCCGGAGGCGCGCCGTCGCGGCCCGAAGGCTGGGTGGCAATCATCCGACCGGGCATATTGAAACAGATCGTTTCGGCGACGTCCACCGTTAATCCCGGAGCATCCCAGCTGGCGATGTAATGGCCGAGATCGCGCTCGAAGTTCTCACCAGGGAAGGCAAGTCGACGAATGTTGGAATGGATACCGTCGGCGCCGAAGACGAAATCATAACGCTGCGGCGGTGACCGCTGAAACGACACCTCCACCCGGTCGGGATATTGTTCGACCCCACGGACAGAATCCCCGAACACATAACGGACGAACGAGTTTGTCTTCTCATAGAGTAGGCGTGAAAGATCGGCACGACGTACCTCGAGATCGCCGCCGGCGAATTCGGGCGGTAGAAAAAGGCGTGTGCGATTATCCGAATCGACAAATCGCATCGCACCGCCGCCGGTTTCGACTTTCCGTAAATCGTCGACGATTTCCATACGATTGAGAACTTCCATGTGCGCGCTACCGCGAAAATCGACCGCATAGCCCCCCTCCCGCAATGCCAGCGCACGCTCGACCACCGTCACGTCGTGTCCAGCGCGACCAAGCCAAAATGCGAGCGCCGGACCTGCAACGCTGGCTCCGGAAATCAAGACTTTCATTAAGATACCTTTGATATGTGTCTTATGGACGCAGTTTAACGTGTGTATGCAGGCAGCTATTTTTAGGCAAGGGCAATCGATGAGTATGGACGGCAAAATAGCCGATGAACTTGACGCAACGCTCCGTCTTCTTTGGTTTCCAGCCAAGGCGAAGAAGAGAGGCCCCAAGCCAAGTCACTCCCTTGAAGAGGTCCTCGATGCGGCCATTGGCATCGCCGATCGCGATGGTCTCAGTGCGGTTTCGATGCAGCGCCTGGCGCAGGAGTTGGGCTTCACTAAAATGGCGATCTATCGTTACGTTCCTAGTCGTTCGGCGCTCATCGCGCTGATGACCGACCACGCTATCGGTAGGCCGCCTGCAACGTTCAATGCGGAAACCTGGCGTCAGCGTATGGAAAAATGGGCAAGCGCCGTGCTATTCACCTTTCTCTGTCATCCCTGGGGTATCGAAGCGACCACGGGGCAACGCATTCCCGGTCCTTGCGAGATTGCGTGGGTCGAGGCAGGTCTCGTCATCTTGGCCGACATCGGGCTGGACAGCGCGAGTCGGCTCGACGTGCTCGCGGTAATAACCGGGCATATTCGTTTCACGGCGCTGCAAGCCCGAGGCACCGGTGCGACGATCGGCCTCGAAGCGGAGTCGAATGCGCGCATGGCGCACGCCCTCGGCGGTCGGGAACTGGAGTTTCCGCAATTTAGCACAGCGCTACTTCAAACCGCAGCAAAAAGGATCAAGGATGACGCGATGGACTTCGGACTTCGCTGCATCCTCGACGGAATTGAGCGCCAGATAGGCGCGATATAGATTGCCCTGCCTCGCTACACCAAAGCGCGTCAGTGGTTGCGACGCCTTGTAGCGCTTACCGCGAGAAACCTACAAAAGCTGCCCATTTGGTGCCATGCGTCTGCAGCCAGAAATCAGTGCGAAAGCCGGCTACTGGCATTCTGACGCTGATCGGCTTTATCTAGCCGTATCTTTGAGCGCGACTGCCACACGGTCAGTGCCGCCGAGCGTCGTCCCTTGCAGGTTTCACTACTGACGTGATGGCGTTCGAGATTGAAGTGATTGTGGATGTTGGCGTGGACCGAGGCGAACTTTTGTATGATCGTCATCCGCCTGAACCTGAGCATTGCCTGCTTTCGACGTCAGAAGGGCAGGTGGCTGTTCTCAACTCGGTTGATGGCTCAGCGTCCGACCTCGCTTATTGGCATTGCCAAGCTCGTTCATATTGGTGAGGTAGCTCTCCAGGATCTCGCTCTCATGATCGACAGCCCGCACAGATAGACCATCTCCCCGTTGGCCTCACGTACATCTCATCGAGGTGCCATCTCCAGTGTTGAAGCCAAGCATCTGTGAGACGCGCTGTCGGCGGATGTCGCCGTGAACAGCGGGCCGAACCTGTTCCCCCACATCCGCACGGTC
>JBDSKT010000194.1:0-3831 GCA_039916765.1 Sphingomonas sp. | reverse complement strand
CCCGGATGGTCTTCCGAGGCGAGGCACCGCAGCGCGGTATCAAGATCGTTCTTCATCGCGGTCTCCATACACCGAATTACGCGCGCGACGTTTGCGCCCCTCGAACATTCCGTAGACGTGGTCCGCGTTCAAGGCGACCGGCCGAGTTGGCCAGGCGAGGGATGGGCTCCAGCGCCGCGTATCATTGGTGTCGGCGCTTGGCGTCGCTCCATCGTGGGTGGCCGAATCTTTGGCACTTGACCCTGACATGATGTCAGACCCCATCTTAGCGCTCTCTGGAGGACCGACATGACGACTCAGGCGCACGGGCATGAACAGGATGACAAGATGGCCGGCGATGCCGATGCCAGCTCCACCATCAAAGACCCGGTCTGCGGCATGACCGTCGATCCGGCTGTAACTGCACATCACGCGGCGCATGACGGTCAAGACTATCATTTTTGCTCGGTCGGTTGCCGAACGAAGTTCGTCGCCGACCCCGACCGCTATCTGGACGACGCACCCCGAGCGCAGCCCGAGGCCTCGCCGGGCGCGATCTGGACCTGCCCGATGCACCCGCAGATTCGGCGCGAGGGGCCGGGGACGTGCCCGATCTGCGGCATGGCGCTCGAGCCGGAGGAACCATCGCTCGATGACGCGCCCAACCCTGAACTGATCGACTTCACCCGCAGGGCATGGGTCGCGGGCGCGCTGAGCGTGCCGCTGCTTGCGATATCGATGGTCGCAGAGATGCTGGGCGTCCAGTTCGTCCCACCGGCAATCAACCCATGGGCGCAGCTGGCGCTGACCGCACCGATCGTCCTGTGGGCCGGCTGGCCCTTCTTCCAGCGCGGATGGACTTCGATCCTCACCCGCCATCTCAACATGTTCACCCTGGTATCGATCGGCGTCGGCGCGGCGTTCGTCTACAGCGTCGTCGCTACCGTCGCCCCGGGCTTGTTTCCGTCGTCAATCCGAATGCACGGCATGGTGCCGATATACTATGAGGCGGCCGGCGTCGTCGTGACCCTGGTGCTGCTCGGCCAGGTGCTCGAACTTCGCGCCCGGGCCGCGACCGGCCGAGCGATCCGCGCTCTGCTGAACCTCGCGCCCAAGACCGCCCGACGGATCGGTGCGGACGGCAAAGAGGAGGAGGTCGACCTCGCCGAAATCGCCCAGGGCGACCGGCTCCGCGTCCGGCCGGGCGACGCGATCCCCGTCGACGGCGTCGTCGTCGAAGGGCGATCGTCGGTCGATGAAGCGATGCTGACGGGTGAGCCGGCACCAGTGCTGAAGGAAAATGGTGCGACCGTGACCGGCGGCACGGTCAATGGCACCGGCGCGCTGGTCATCGAGGCCCGGGCGGTCGGGGCCGACACCGTCCTCGCCCGCATCGTGAAGATGGTGGCCGAAGCCCAGCGCAGCCGCGCACCGATCCAAGCGGTGGCGGATCGCGTCTCCGGCTGGTTTGTGCCGCTGGTGGTCGCGATCGCGGTCGCGACGTTCGTCGTCTGGAATCTGGTCGGTCCCGAACCGAGGTTTGGCCATGCGCTGCTCAACGCGATCGCCGTGCTCATCATCGCTTGCCCGTGCGCGCTTGGGCTCGCGACGCCGATGTCGATCATGGTCGGCACCGGGCGCGGTGCGCGAGCGGGCGTGTTGATCAAGGACGCCGAGGCGCTGCAGATGATGGCCGACGTCGATACGCTGGTGATCGACAAGACCGGCACGTTGACCGAGGGTCGTCCTCGCCTCGTTGACATCGAGGTTCTATCCGGCTTCTTCTCCGCGGATGTCCTTTCGGCGGCGGCGGCCGTTGAAGCCCGCTCCGAACATCCGCTCGCGGGTGCCGTCCTTAACGCCGCGCGCGACCAGGGCGTCGAGATCGCGAGTGCTGACGAATTCGAATCGCAGACCGGACTGGGCGTCAGCGGGATCGTCGGCGGACGGACGGTCGTGGTCGGCAACGCCGCGCAGATGGAGCGCATCGGCGCGGATGTCGCCCAGCTTTCGTTCGCGGCGGAGCGCCATCGCGGCACTGGCGCCGGCACCATGTTCGTCGCGATCGGCGGGCGCCTGGCAGGGCTGCTCGTCGTGACCGATCCGGTGAAGGAGTCCGCCGGCCCGGCGATCGCCGCACTACACGAGGAAGGGCTGCGAATCGTGATGCTCACCGGGGACGCCGAGGCGACCGCCAGGTCAGTGGCCGCGGCAATCGGCGGCATCGACGAGGTCCACGCCGGACTAAAGCCCGAGGACAAGGCGCGCATCATCGGTGAACTGAAGGCGAAGGGCGCGAAGGTCGCAATGGCGGGCGACGGCATCAACGACGCACCGGCGCTTGCGGCAGCCGACGTGGGTGTCGCGATGGGCACCGGCACGGATGTGGCGATCGAGAGCGCGGGCATGACGCTGACCAAGGGCGATCTCGCCGCGATGGTGCGCGCCCGCCGCCTCGCGAAGGCGACGATGCGCAACATCCGCCAGAACCTGTTCTTCTCGTTCCTGTTCAACGGCATCGGCGTGCCGGTCGCGGCGGGCGTGCTGTATCCGATCGCCGGCATCCTGCTGTCGCCGATGATTGCCGGTGCCGCCATGGCGCTGTCGTCGTTCACGGTCGTGACGAACGCGCTGAGGTTGAATACAACGAAGCTGTGAAGATCGGCCAGGCATCGACGGCGAGTGGGGTTTCGCAGCGTATGATGCGCCATTACGAGGCGATCGGACTGATTGCGGCAGCGCCGCGCCGGGATTCCGGCTATCGAGACTATTCGGATGCTGATCTGCATCGCTTGCGCTTTATAGCGAACGCAAGCTGGCCGACGCGGATTCGCTCTATCTGGTTGTTCAGCCCAACGGCCATCGCCTGTGGCGCATGAACTATCGTTATCTCGGACGGCAAAGAACTCTGCACCTTGGCGCCTAGCCCGCTGTCAGCATCGCCACTGCGCGTGCGAATTGGGATGAAGCGCGCCAGAAACTGGCGGCAGGTCTTGATCCCGCGGCCGAGAAGAAGGGCGCGCTGGCAGCCGCGAAGGTGGCAGCCAACAATACGTTCAAGGGGGTCGTCGAGGAATGGGTGATCAGAAATGAACGTAAGAGCCGCGCTATGAGGTGGAGAGGCCCAAGTATTACGAAGGCAAGACCGGCCGTCCCAAACGTCAGACTCGTCCTTGGGCTCTGCTTTGCGTGAAGAACGACCAGCTTTATGAAGGGCTCAAGCTCCCAAACGATGTTGATTGGGACGCTCTGAAGGCCCACTGTGCAGACCAAAGAAAACCCGTCATTGTGTTGGCGTCATAAGCGTTGTTCTGAACCTTTGTCCGGACTTTTTTAGTTCCGACTATTCAGCTTGCTCCGGCCCGAGCGTTTGCAAAAGCCTTGGCCAAGTCGTCCATTCTAAAGGGTTTAGGTAGGATACTATTTCCGCGGCTTCCGCATCTAGCCGCGACGCTTCTGCGTAGCGTATGGCCCAGTGAGGGTATTAGCAATACGCTTCGATTTTGGCGAAAGTTCGTGCCCCCGCATGATCGCCCACTTAGGCATGACGTCCTTCCAACCCGGACTTCAAATATCTCTCAGGACCTCCTTGTTCATGCTGCAGAAAGATTCTTTGGGCCGAAAAGCCCCCGCACGCGTTCACTATTTATCTCGGCGACACCGCTAACCTACCGGAGAACATTATGACGGCGAACGGCGTGAAAAGCCTTGTGGGTAACGGCGGCGAAACCCACCAGCAGGTCAACGGCTCCGAGGTTCTAACCACCAATCACGGCGTTCCAATTTCGGATAACCAAAACAGTCTGAAGTCCGGCGCGCGCGGTCCTACTCTCCTCGAAGACTTCGTCTTGC
>JBDSKT010000193.1:0-5592 GCA_039916765.1 Sphingomonas sp. | reverse complement strand
ACAAATAGTGGTTGAGTACTTCAAACATCGGGCTACCGGTTTTGATGATCCGGTCGGCTGGAATGCCTTCGGCAATTAAGTAATCACGCGCGATGGAGGAGTAGGGTAGATTGATGTCGGCGGAGTGGTCAACGATGCGGCGATTAATTTCCTCCGGTACGCGTTCGTCGAAGCATCGGTTGCCCGCCTCCATGTGGAAGACAGGGATACGGCGGCGCTTGGCAGGTATCACCGACAGACAGCTGTTGGTGTCGCCCAGGATCAGCATGGCGTCTGGGCGTTCGGCCTCAAGCACTTTGTCGATCTCGATGATTACCTGTCCGATCGTTTCGGCCGCTGTACCGCCGGCAGCGTTGAGAAAATGGTCCGGTTTGCGAAGTGCCAAGTCATCAAAAAATACTTGGTTCAGCTCATAATCGTAATTCTGTCCCGTGTGAACGATAACGTGGTCGGTATGCGATTCTAACTGCGCCATGACCCGCGACAGGCGGATGATCTCCGGCCGGGTGCCGACCACCGTCATGACCTTAATACGCTTCACGGCATTCTCGCAGCAACGGTGTCCGGGCGACTCCGGTCAAAGATTTCATTCGCCCAGAGCAGCGAAATCATGACGTCGGTTCCCATGTTGGTAACATCGTGCGCCCAGCCGGGCACCGTTTCCACCACGACCGGCTTCGATCCCGATGTGCGCACTTCGTGCATTTCGCCGGTTATCACATGTCGGAAGCGGAAGAGCGCCTCGCCGTGGACGACGAGGAACTTCTCGGTTTTGGTGTGGTGGTAATGCCCGCCGCGGGTCACGCCGGGTAACGCGGTGAAATAGGAGAACTGCCCAGAGGTCCGCGTTTTTAGCATTTCCGAAAAGGCGCCGCGCGAGTCGCGGTGGCTAGTAATCTCGTAGCTGAACTCGGAAGTGGGCAGCGCTGCCACGTAGGTCGCATAGAGCGCGCGAGTGAGTCCCGTCCCGACACTGTCGATTAGGTTGTCGGATCGGTCATCGCGGAAGCCGCGGATGATAGCGGCGACCGCCCCCACCGTCGTTTCGTACACCGGCAACACATCCAGAAAGCCGCTCCGGCCGCCCTGATCGAGCCAGTCGACGAAGGCTGCGAGAACGTCATCGATATAAACCAGTGTTAGCGGAGCCGTCGGATCGTGCACGGCAATCGGGAGATCGCGAGAAATATTGTGACAGAAGGTTGCTACGGCCGAGTTGTAGTTCGGACGCGCCCATTTGCCGAACACATTCGGCAAGCGGAACATCGACACGGGTGAGCCGGTAGTGTCTCCCAACGCGATCAGCCGTTCCTCGGCTATACGCTTGCTGCACCCGTATTCACTGTCGTCGGCGGCGCGCACGGAGGAGGCGTAGAGGATCGGAACAGGACGGCCAGCGGCGATGACCGACTCGGCCAGGAGGTCGGCCAAGCCGGCGTTCACAGCCATAAAGTCGGACGGATCGACCGGGCGGTTCGCACCGGCAAGGTGCACGACGGCATCGGCCCCGGCCACCGCGTCAAGCCAATCGAGCCGAGCCTGCGCGCGAGTCAGAGGAAGGACGCGATGGCCGAGTTCCCCAAGCCTCACCGTCAGGTTGCAGCCGATAAACCCGTCTGCGCCGGTTATCGCGATCGTGCGGCTGGTCATGTTCCATCGTCCTCGCCACGCAGCACCGCCTGCATGTAGTCGAGCTTATGCAGGATGGCGCGCATGCCGGCCTGATCCAGCCTTTGGGTATTGTGCGAATTGAAGTCGTGCGCCTCGGTGATCTCACGCTCGCCTTCCTCGACGAAGGCGGCGTAGTTCAAATCGCGATTGTCGGGCGGCATACGGTAATAATCGCCGCGATCTTCCGCGATCGCCATCTCCTCGCGGCTCAGCAACGTCTCGAATAGCTTCTCACCGTGGCGCGTGCCGATCACCTTAATCGGATGATCGGCACGATCGAGCAGTTCCAATACCGAGCGAGCCAAGGTCTCAATCGTGGCCGCCGGAGCCTTCTGAACAAAGAGGTCGCCGTTCTGGCCGTGTTCAAACGCGTAAAGGACGAGGTCCACCGCCTCCGTTAGTGTCATGACGAAACGGGTCATGGAGGGATCGGTGATGGTAAGCGGTTTTCCCTTGCGCACTTGGTCGACGAAGAGCGGAATCACCGAACCGCGCGACGCTAGCACATTGCCGTACCGGGTGCCCGTAATTACAGTTTTGGTACCTAATGCTAAGCGCGATTTCGCCACCATCACCTTTTCCATCAGCGCCTTGGAGATGCCCATGGCGTTTATTGGATAAACGGCCTTATCGGTGGACAGACACACCACGCGTTCGACACCGGCCGCAATGGCGGCCTCAAGCAAGTTGTCGGTGCCGATGACGTTGGTTTTTACCGCCTCCATGGGGTGGAATTCGCACGACGGAACCTGCTTCAGCGCCGCAGCGTGGAAGATATAGTTGACCCCGGCTACGGCATTGGAGATGGCGCGGAAATCACGAACGTCGCCGATGTAGTATCGGAGACGAGAATCGCGGTAATGGAGGCGCTGATCCTCCTGCTTCTTCTCATCGCGGCTGAAAATACGAATCTCGGCGAACGGCTCGTTGATCAACCGGCTCAGCACCGTCGAGCCGAAGGATCCAGTGCCGCCGGTGATAAGTAGAACCTTGTCTTTGAACATATATCTCACGTTTACAAAGGCTCCGGTGGTGCAGACAGGTCCCGCGCGGCCGGCTTGTCGAGCGGCCGTGCTCCTAGAGGCGAGGACCCGCCGAATCAATAGTATCTTTGATCGCGAGCACTCCTGATGTAAGCGCGGCCGCAGACCGACCGACGCGGCCTGACGGGAGCCGTAGCGGACCTAAGGCCGCCGCGGCGATAGTGACGCGACCGGGGCGTCGCTCGTACAAACCCGGATGTCGGCCCACGAGGGGAGTATCAATGGCGTTAGGGAATATGTCGAGACCGCTTCTAGCGCTGCCCCGACTGTCCAAAAGACTGATAGTAATCGCAGTAGACGCCGCGTTGTGTGCCTTGGCAGTATGGATCTCCTATTACCTGCGTCTCGGGGAGTGGATTTCGCTCACGGGGCGCCCGTCAATCGCCGTCTTACTGTCGATTGGGCTTGCCTTGCCGCTGTTCGCGATAGCCGGTCTCTACCGAATGGTGTTCCGACACGCGGGGTCGCGAATGATCACGACCGCCGCTGGCGCATCCCTAGCCTACACCGTATGTTACACGACGCTGATCTCGGCCTACGCATTCGAAAATATTCCGCGCACTATTGGGCTCATCCAGCCGGTGCTGCTGTTCCTTGGCGTGTGCTTGTCGCGTGTCTCAGCCTCGTTCTTGTTGACTTGGCGCCTGCCCGTGCAGGGGCCAAGCGAGCGGCTCGTCCGAGTCCTTATTTACGGTGCGGGCTCGTCCGGCCGTCAGCTCGCGGAGGCGGTCTCGAAAACCCGCGAAATGAAAGTGGTGGGCTTTCTGGATGACGACGACTCAATTCAAGGCAGGTCTATTGGCGGCTTTCGCGTCTTTGCGCCGCGCGACCTCGAGTCGCTCGTGCCTCAGCTGAGCATCACGGACGTATTGCTGGCGCTGCCCTCAGTGCCGCGCCGCCGCCGAAACGAAATTATTGACGGGTTGCGCAAGTTTTCCGTCGGAATTCGTACGCTTCCTGGCCTCCTCGACTTGGCTTCCGGTCGCATTCAGGCGAATGACCTGCGCGATCTCACTATCGAGGATTTACTGGGCCGCGAGCCAGTCGAACCCGACGAGGCGTCCGTGCGAGGGAAGATCGAGGGGCGAGTGATATTGGTGACTGGGGCGGGAGGCTCGATCGGAAGCGAATTGTGCCGCCAGATCATCGCTGCAAGGCCGGCGAAGCTACTGTTGGTAGAGGCAAGTGAATTTGCGCTCTACTCCATCAATCGCCAGCTTGATCAATATGACGCCGCAGCCGTAGTCCCGCTACTGGGCTCGGTCACCGACCGACGGCGCATGGACCATATCATGGCTACGTGGCGCCCCAGCATGGTGTTTCATGCAGCCGCCTACAAGCATGTGCCACTCGTGGAGCATAATCCGTTGGAGGGCCTACGCAACAATGCGTTGGGGACTATGTTCATGGCGGAATTGGCTGTCGATTACGGCGCGAGCGACTTCGTGCTAGTCAGCACCGACAAGGCGGTGCGTCCGACCAACGTCATGGGAGCGAGCAAACGGCTGGCCGAACTCTGCCTTCAGGCAATGGCGGCTGAAAATACCAGCACCCGTTTATCCATGGTGCGATTCGGAAACGTTCTGGGCTCAAGTGGTTCGGTGGTGCCGCTTTTTCGCGAACAAATCCGCGCCGGGGGCCCCATCACGATCACTCACCGGAACATCACCCGCTACTTCATGACGATTTCGGAGGCTGCCCAGCTCGTCATTCAGGCCAGCACGATGGCGACTGGCGGTGAAGTTTTTGTCTTGGATATGGGCGAGCCCGTCCGCATACATGAGCTGGCCCGCAACTTGATCCAGCTCTCAGGTCTGTCGGTTCGCGACGAAGCACACCCCGATGGCGACATCGAAATTTGTACCGTGGGGCTGCGTCCGGGCGAGAAGCTTTATGAGGAGCTATTGATAGGCAATAATCCGCTGCCGACCCGCCACTCACGCATTATGATGGCTGCGGAGCCTTACCAATCGCTGCCAGCTCTGCGGCCAAAGCTGGATCGAATGGCCGAGCTAATAACAACTAATAATTTGGTCGAGGCCCGCAAGTTGCTGAGCGAGCTAGTGCCGGAATACGTGCCATCACCGCAAATCGTCGACTATATCTATGTGGCGGAAGGTCATAACGAGCGTGCGCCCGGTGCAGGAGCGACCCGAGAGCCTGCCGCAGGCATTCACGATCGGACGCGACTTCATCGCAGGTGAGCCGGTCGCTCTTGTGCTCGGGGACAATTTTTTCTTCGGCGCGACGCTAATGACGGTGCTTGAACGTGCCGCAAGCGCGCACGGGGCGCAACGACTTCACTTATCGAGTGAAGGACCCAAGCCGCTACGGTGTCGTCGAGTTCGACGACCGAGGGCTGCCCACGATCTCGACGGAAAAGCCTGCGAAGCCGCAATCGGATCAAGCGGTAACCGGGCTTTATCTTTTCAACGGCAGCGTTGCGGATCGCGCCGCGCGGCTGCGGCCCGCTTCGCGCGGCGAATTGGAGATCGTTGACCTGATCCGCACCTACCTGGAGGACGGCGAACTTGACGTTGAACCGATGGGCCGCGGCTTCGCTTGGCTCGATACCGGAACGCATGACAGCTTGGTCGAGGCGGCTGAATTTGTCCTCACGCTTCGACATCGCCAAGGTATCCAGATCGCATGCCTGGAGGAATCGCCTACTCGCAGGGTGTTATAACGGCCGACCAGGCGCGCACGCAGGGCCGAAAGCTGGCGAAGACACGCCGGAAGCGGACATAGACCGAGTTCCACTTCCCATAGCGCTCATGCATGTCGCGCCAGGGACAGCCAACGCGCAACACTTGGAGCATGCCGTTCAGGAACCGCCGGTTGTCGTGCGATGGCCGGGCTTTGCGGCCACGCTCTGAGG
>JBDSKT010000192.1:0-3285 GCA_039916765.1 Sphingomonas sp. | reverse complement strand
CGAAGCCGGTCGGCCGACGCCTTGCGTGTCGCTATCTGCGCGATCGCCCGGTCCGCTACGTCGCGCGATGCGGCCGGCAAATACTTCGTGGCATAGGCCGTGATCTTGCCCGGCATCGCGGGATCGTTCGATCCGGTACCCAGCCCGACGATATAGCGCGATCGCGAGCTGGCCTCGTTAAAGCCATCGACCAGCTCACGATTGGCGACCGCGAAGTCGAACGCCGCGTCCGGGTGACGATTGGCAATGGCCCGCAGCAACGACGCTTTTTGCGGTGTCGTCAGATCGCTTCCGCGCAACAATCCGAGCGCGCGACCGGCCAGCGCATCATCCTGGGTCGCACCCAGCAGATCGACATAGGCGTTCTTTGCCACTGGGTTGGACTCGGCCTTGGTCAGCGCGAGCAACGCGTCCCACTCTGCCGGCGTCGCGTTGCGGGCATAGGTCGCGAGGATCGGCTTTCGGATTGCCGCCGGAATGGCGTTCGGATCCTTCTGCAGTTTGCCGAAATAGTCACGCGCCGTCGCCAGGACGGCGGGGTCGCCAGTCGCCCCGAGCACCTGGATCAGCGTCTCCCGTAAATTAGTCGTCTGCGGCGATTCCGCCGATTTCGCGGTGAAGTCGATCTCCGCGAGTTCGGGCGCGATGAGCTGTCGCGTGCGCTCGCGCAGCTGCCGTTCGAGCGCGGTCTTGTCGAAATAGCCGATCAGGTCGTCGAGGTGATCCACGACGACGGTCCATAGCAGTGGATGCGCCCCCACGACGACCGCGCGTTGAACGGCGAAATAACGACCCAGCGGCTGATCCCCACTAACGGCCAGCGCGAAATCGTCGCCCATCGTGCCGAGCTGATCGGTCAGCGCGAGCCGCCCGAAATCACGCACGATCGCCTCATGCCCCGCGGTATCGTACATCGTGCGGGAATAGCTCTGCTTGCCCTTATTGAGCACGAGCGTGCCGCATTCCTGAAGATCGAGCGTCTTGGGTTCGCCGCGGCTGACGATCGTGCTGGTCGAGCCGCCGCCTAGAATACCGACGACGATCGGTACATGCCAGGTCTGTGGCGCCTTGGACGCGGCGTCGAGTCCGAATCGACCCTGCTGCAGGGTGGCGCGCATATGCCCGTTTTCGCATCGTGCGTTGCTCAACGTCACCAGCGGAACCCCGCTTTGCAGCGTGAAGTCGCGGGCGATGGCGCCGACCGGCTGCCCACTCGCCGCCGTCAGTTCGGCCCATAGCTGGTCCGTATTGGTATTGGCGTGGTTGTACCTCGCCATGTAGCGGCGGATGCCGGCGCGGAACACATCCGGGCCGAGTGTCGCCTCCATCATCCCGATTACGGCTTCGCCCTTTTCATAGGTGATGTCGTCGAACGCGTCGCCGACCTGATCGACGGTGGTGACGTGGCGAATGATCGGGTGCGTCGCCGCGTTGGCATCCAACCGTAGCGCCTTCTCGCGATCGTCGGCGATGGCGCTGGCGCGGGCATCCCAGGTCGGATTGAGATCGCTGCTGGTCTTGCCTTCCATCCACGAGGCGAACCCCTCGTTGAGCCACAGGTCATCCCACCATTTCATCGTCACGAGATCGCCGAACCATTGATGCGCCATCTCGTGCGCGACGACGGTGTAGATGCGCTCCCGCCCGCTCTGCGTCGCACGCTTGGGGTCGAACAGTACCTCTGGCTCGAAGTAGAAGATCGCGCCCCAGTTCTCCATCGCACCGAAGAACTGGCTCGACCCAGGCCCGGCGATCATGTCGAGCTTGGGCAGCGGATAGGGCTGGCCGAAATAATCGTTGTAATAGGCCAGCAGTCGCTTGGCCTGGCTCAGTGCGTAATCGCCCTGGTCCACCACGCCGCGACGCGTGATGATGCCGATCTCCGTTTTGCCCGCCATCACCGTCTTGCGCTCAACGTCGCCAATACCGAGGAACAGAAGGTAGCTCGACATGACCGGAGACTGCTGGAAACGGTAGAGCTTCGTCCCGTCCGGTCGCTTCGTGATTTGCGCGGCGGGCATGTTCGAAAACGCCGTTTCGTTGCCAGGCGCGACCGTGCTCACGGTAAATCGCGCCTTGAAATTTGGCTCGTCCCACATCGGCGCGAAGCGGCGTGCGTCGGGCGCCTCGAACTGCGTGGCCAACATCCGCGCGGCCGAGCCATCCTTGGTGGTGTAATCGATCGCGAAGAAGCCGGCGGCGGATGTGTTGATCTTGCCTTCCCAGGCGAAAGTCATCGAGTGCCGCCCGGGCGTAGCCGCCTTGGGCAGCGTCACGGTCAGCGTCTGGTCTGCCTCGCTCAAGGCGAACCTCGCCTCGGCGCCGTCAAACGTCACACGCGACATCTTGAGGTCGATAGCGTTGAGCTGGATCGTCCGTGTCGGCTTCCTGACATCGACCGATACGGTCTCACGCCCACTGAATGTCATCGCCTTGGCGTCGGGCGCAACGGTGATGTCGTATGCGAGTGGGACGACGTCGTCCGGCAATCGGCCTTGCGCGGCAAGCGCGGGCGCTGAAACGGAGATCAACAGCAAGGATGCGAGCGCAAGTTTCATGGATGGCGACTCCGGGGGCGAGCGTGCTGATTCCTTAAGGCATTGTGTCTCCCTGGCAATAACGCGGGCCGGCGATCCTTGCGTCTCGCGCTGCTGGACAGCCATTTCGGTTGCGCTATGAAACGAAGGATGAGCCTTCCCGCCCAGCTCGCATCGCTGCGTTTGCCCGTGATCGGGTCGCCACTGTTCATCATATCGGGCCCTGATCTGGTGATCGCGCAGTGCAAGGCCGGGATCGTCGGCTCGTTCCCGGCCCTCAACGCGCGGCCCCAGGGTTTGCTTGACGAGTGGCTGCACCGCATCACCGAAGAACTCGCCGCGCACAACCGCGCCAATCCTGATCGTCCCGCCGCGCCGTTCGCCGTCAATCAGATCGTCCACCGATCGAACGAACGGCTCGAGGCGGATCTCGCGACCTGCGCCAAGTGGCAGGTGCCGATCGTCATCACCTCGCTCGGCGCCCGCGAAGATTTGAACCAGGCGGTGCATAATTGGGGCGGCATCACGCTGCACGACATCATCGACGATCGCTTCGCGCGCAAGGCGATCGAGAAGGGCGCCGACGGGTTGATCGCGGTCGCCGCCGGCGCCGGCGGCCATGCCGGCCGATTATCGCCGTTCGCGATCGTCCAGGAAATTCGCCAATGGTTCGACGGGCCTCTGGTGCTCTCCGGGTCGATCGCGACCGGCGGCGCGGTTCTGGCGGCGCAGGCGATGGGCGCGGACC
>JBDSKT010000191.1:0-11441 GCA_039916765.1 Sphingomonas sp. | reverse complement strand
CGCGACCAGCTCGACGAATATGCGCTCGAATCGCACCGGCGCGCGGCGGCGGCGACCGGGCGCGGCGCGGTGCTTGCCTCCAAGCTGCCCGAAAGCGTCCCCGCCGTCACGATCGACCGCCAGTGCGGATCGTCGCAACAGGCGATGCAGTTCGCGGCACAGGCGATCTTATCCGGCACGCAGGACGTGGTGATCGCCGCGGGCGTCGAGAGCATGACCCGCGTGCCGATGGGATCGACCGGGATGCTGTTCCACCAGGCGGGCCTCGGCAAGGCCAAGTCGCCACGGCAGGAGGCGCGTTACCCCGGCATCCAGTTCAGCCAGTTCATGGGCGCACAGATGATCGCCGACAAATACGGCTTCAGCCGCGACCAGCTCGACGAATATGCGCTCGAATCGCACCGGCGCGCGGCGGCGGCGACCGGGCGCGGCGACTTCGCGGATCAGATCGTACCCCTGACGATCGAGACGCCCGAGGGGGAGCAGCAGCATGTCGTCGACGAGGGCATCCGCTTCGACGCGACGTTTGAGGGTATCCACTCGGTCAAGTTGTTGCAGGAGGGCGGAGTGATCTCCGCCGCCAATGCCAGCCAGATTTGCGACGGATCGTCGGCGGTGATGATCGTCAGCGAGCGAGCGCTGAAGGAACACGGCCTGAAGCCGCTCGCCCGCATCCACAACGTCACCGTCACCGGGGGCGATCCGGTGTTGATGCTCGAGGAACTGTTGTTCGCGACCGACAAGGCGTTGAAGCGCGCTGGCATGTCGATCGGCGACATCGACCTGTACGAGGTGAACGAGGCATTCGCCCCCGTTCCGCTGGCCTGGCTCAGGCACACCGGCGGCGACCACGCCAAGCTCAACGTAAACGGCGGCGCGATCGCGCTCGGCCATCCGCTCGGCGCCTCGGGCACCAAGCTGATGGCGACCTTGGTTCACGCGCTTCACAAGAGCGGCGGGCGGTACGGGTTGCAGACGATGTGCGAGGGCGGTGGCATCGCCAACGTGACGATTGTGGAAAGGCTCTAAGATGAAACTGGGCAACACCGTATCCGCCGTGGTGACCGGCGGCGCCTCGGGCCTCGGCGAGGCGACCGCGCGAGCGCTCGCGGCAAAGGGTGTGAAGGTCGCGATCTTCGACCTGCAGGCTGAAAAGGGCGAGGTCGTCGCGGCGGAAATCGGCGGAGTGTTCTGCGAGGTCAACGTGACCAGCGACGAAAGCGTCGATGCCGGTTTCGCCAAGGCGCGCGCGGCGAACGGCCAGGAATCGGTGCTGGTCTGCTGCGCCGGCACCGGCAACGCGATGAAGACCGCCAGCCGATCCAAGGAAGACGGCAGCATCAAGCATTTCAGCCTCGAGGCATTCAACTGGCTCATCCAGATCAATCTCGTCGGCACCTTCCGCTGCGTCGCGAAGTCGGCGGCGGGGATGCTCACGCTCGATCCGGGCGAAGACGGCGAGCGCGGCGCGATCGTGATGACCGCCAGCGTCGCCGCCGAGGACGGGCAGATCGGCCAGGCGGCCTATTCGGCCTCCAAGGGCGGCGTGGTCGGCATGACGCTGCCCATCGCGCGCGACCTGATGGGCGAGGGCATCCGCGTCAACACGATCCTGCCCGGCATCTTCAACACGCCGCTGATGCAGGGCGCGCCGCAACAGGTGAAGGACAACCTCGCCGCCTCGGTGCCCTTCCCCAAGCGGCTCGGCAACGCGCCGGAATATGCCGCGCTAGCAATGGCGATGATCGAGAACGCCTATTTCAACGGTGAGGACGTGCGGCTGGACGGCGCGATCAGGATGGCGCCACGCTGATGCACCGCACGGCGGCGCGCCTTGTGCGTGCCAACGCGCGCAAGCACGGCCGGCGCGACTGAACGCTTCGTCCGACGGCGACGCGGACCTACCGTCTGGGTCGCACCGTCCATTAGATTTGACAACTCACTCCACAAGGACCTTCTCCATGACCGTCTCGCTCTTCACGTTCGTCGATCTCTACCGCCGCCAGCTCGACAGCCTTTCGCATCTGCTGACCAAGGGAACCGATCATGCCGCGGCGAACGGCATCGCCGAGCGCGACATGCTTGGCTGGCGGTTGACCGAGGACATGTTCCCGCTCGGCTTCCAGGCGATGGTCGTCATCAATTTCGCGCAACAATGGACCGCGCGCGCTGCCGGGGTGGACGTGCCCGAGGGGATCGGCGCCGATCTCGACATGGCCGGTTTCCAGGCCGCGATCGTCGAGGCGAAGGCGTTCCTCGCGACGCTGACGCCTGAGCAATTCGCCGGCCGCGACGATGTGCCGCTGACCGTCCGGATCACCGACGCCCTGGAGCCGACCATGCCGGCCGCGCAGTGGCTGACCTTATTCGGGACGACCAACCTCTATTTCCACCTCTCGATGGTCTATGCGCTGCTGCGCACGAACGGCGTGCCAGTGGGCAAGCCCGATCTCTTCGGCGGCGGGTTGTAGGCGGCGCATGGCGCGCCCCGCCGACTGGCGGCTCGATCCCGCCGCCTATCCGCACCATGACACGATCCAGACCCGGTTCGCCGATCTGGACGTGCTCGGCCATATCAACAATGTCGCCTGGGCGGCCTTGTTCGAAACCGCGCGGGTGCGCTTTTTCCACATGATCAACGGCAGCGCGCCGGGCCGCGGCCGCGGCCTCGTCGCCAATGTCGAGATCAATTATCTGGGTGAAGGAAGCTTCCCGGCCGATATCGTGATGGCGCACGGCATCGGCCGGCTCGGCACCCGCTCCTGGCAGACGCTCGGCCTCGCGCTGCAGCACGGCCAGCCGCTTGCCACCTGCGACGTGACGATCGTGACGGCCGGGGGCGCGAGCGAGATCGACCCCGATTTCCGCACGGCGTTGGAGGGATGGGCGGTTCGCGAGGGGGTGGGTTAGCGATCGTCGGCTTGTGGTTAGGCCGCCAGACCAGCGGACAGGGCGTCGATGACATCGTCCAGGACCTACCCAAGACAACGCTAAACCAATGGAAACAGGCTTGCGGGTCAGATAAGCCTATGCTTATGTATCGGCGTGATCGAGAACGATATTTTTCGAGCTTTGGCGGACCCGACCCGCCGCGCGATCTTCGAGAAACTGGTGGCGGGGAGTATGAACGCCAGCGCCCTGCGCAAGGACATGGAGATCAGCCAACCGGCGATATCACAACACCTTTCCGTGCTGCGACGCGCGAAACTCGTGCGAGAAGAACGCCGGGGGCGTTTCGTGAACTACGAAGTCGATCCGGAAGGGCTGACGCTCATCGCTGAATGGCTGGCGAAGTATCGCGCCTATTGGCCGACCCGCATCGCGGCCCTCAAGGATTTGCTGAAGGACATGGACCAATGACCCAAGACCAGACCAGGCAGCGGGATAGCGGCATCGAGCTGGAATTTGACCTGGACGATCCGCCGCACAAGGTATGGCGCGCGATCAGCATCTCCGAATTTCGGGAAAGCTGGTTGCCAAGGGAGGTGTTGGCGGACCCCGATGCGATCACCGTAACCCCCGGTCAAACGGTCCGCTACACGCTGCGGGACGATAGCCCGCCTTTCCTCGAAAGCGCCGTGACGTTCACGATCACCCCGAATGCGACGGGCGGAACCCTCCTTCGGATCGTCCACGACCTGACGGACGCGCGGTTCGACCGAATGGCGGGGGCCGCCGCCAACAACGACAATCCGCCCGTCATGATGCTCGCCGCCTGACCTGGCGACTCTCACCCCCTCTCGGTCGATAGAAAGTGCGATGATGATTGCGACGCGTGAAGTCACCTATGACGTGGACGGTCTGAGGATGATCGCCCATCTGGCGCAGCCGGACGGTCCCGGGCCTTGGCCGGCGGTGCTGATCGGACATGATGGGGTCGGCCTCGACGAGTACCAACGGCAGCGGGCCGACGATCTGGCCGCGCATGGTTATCTGGCATTGGCGATGGATTATCACGGCGGTGAGGTGTTCTTCGATCGGCCGGATGCGATGCTGGCCAGGGTCTTGCCCATATTGGCCGATGTCGAGCGGATGCGGGCGATCGGCCGAGCGGCGCTTGATATTCTTCTCGCGCAACCCGGCGTCGATCCTGATCGCATCGCGGCGCTCGGCTATGGCGCCGGTGGCCAAATCCTGCTCGAGCTTGCAAGAGTCGGCGCTCCGTTCAAGGCCATCGCGCTCGTCCATCCCGCCTTGCCAGACGCGAGGGCCGAAGACTGGACCGATGTCGCCAGCACGTTTCTTCTCTGCACTGGGTCCGAGGACCCCATCGTCACCCCGGAGCAACTTCTGTCCTTTGGTCGCGCGCTCCAAGAGGCCGGTGCCGACTGGCGTATCGATATTTTTGGCGGCGCCAAGCACGCGTTCTGGGCGCGCCCGAGAAAGCCGGATGGATCGCTCGCCGAGGGGGCCGATCACACGATGGCGACCGTGCCCGGCATCGGCCATCACCCACAGGCCACGACAAGGGCATGGCGGGCGGTGCTCGATCTGTTTGGCGACACCTTCTAGGCTTCAAGCGTGCGTGGCCGGTGGGCTGGCTGGGCTGGGCTGGCTGGGCTGGGCTGGCTGGGTAGATATCGCGGCGCAGGGCGACATTACCGCTGTCCTACAACAGCCAAGCCATGTCATGGTCGATCCGGCTCTTTGAAACCGTCGATGCCTCGACCAGCGCACGAACCCCTCGATGGTCGTTCTGCGATTTTACCGCACCACCGGCGAAAGGTTACGAATAACCGCGTCCAGCCTAACCTTTCGCGCTCAATCCTCGAAAACCGCCGCGCGCTTTTGCATGTTCGCCGCGACCGCTTCCATCATGTTCGGCTTGCCGATCACCTTGATCTGCTCCTCGGTCTCGGCCTCGAGCATCGCGCGCGGGTCGGCGTCGTGGGCCATATTGAGCAGCCGCTTGGCGCCGCGGATCGCGTGCGGGCTGCGCGCCGCGATCGCTCGCGCCAGCTCCAGCGCCGCGGCGCGCGGATCGTCGGCGATCCGGGTGATGAAGCCGTGGCGGAGCGCCTCCTCCGCCTCGAATTCGCGCGCGGTATAGACCAGGTCGCGCAGCACGTCGTCGCGCACCAGCGCGCGCCATATGGGGAAGCCGGCCATGTCGGGGACCAGCCCCCAATGGGTCTCGCGGATCGCGAAGCGGGTGCCCGGCGCGGCGATGCGGATGTCGGCGCCGGACATCAGCTGAAAGCCGCCGCCGAACGCGACGCCGTGCACCGCCGCGATCACCGGCATCGGCAATTGCCGCCAGCCCCAGGTGACGTGCTGCGGCAGGATCGAGCCCTGCTGGTTGCGATCGATCCGGCTGAGCCCGGATCCGCCCGCCGCCATGCTCGCCATGTCGAGCCCGGCGCAAAACGCCTTGCCCTCGCCCGACAGCACGACGCAGCGCACGTCCTGGCGCATGGCCAGCGCATCGATCGCGGCGCCGATCGCGGCGAACATCGCCGGATCGAGCGCGTTCATCTTGTCGGCGCGGGTCAGCCGCACGTCGGCGATCCTGTCCGTGATGGTGGTCGATACGCGGTCGTTCATACGCTTCTTCCTTGTTCTACCGCGAAGGCGGGAGTCCAGAGCCACAATCGTTGTGCCCCGTTATCCTGGACTCCCGCTTTGCGGGAGAACAGGCGCTACACAATGCGCGATCCGGTCTCGCCCCAGTACTGGTCGCGCAGTAGCCGCTTGTAGAGCTTGCCCGTCGCGTGGCGCGGTAGTTCGGCGGTGAAATCGATCTGCCGCGGCGTCTTCACGCCCGATAGTTCGGTGCGGCACCACGCGGTCAGTTCCGCCGCCAGGGCCGGCCCCGCCTCGGCCATGTCGATCGGCTGCACCACCGCGACCACCCGCTCGCCCATGTCGGGATCGGGCGCGCCGATCACCGCGACATCGGCGACGCGCGGGTGCGTGATCAGCCGGTTCTCGATCTCCTGCGGGTAGATGTTCACCCCGCCCGAAATGATCATGAAGCTCTTGCGGTCGGTCAGGTAAAGGAAGCCGTCCGCGTCGATCCGCCCGATATCGCCGAGCGTGGTCCAGCCCCGCATATTCTTCGCCTCGGCGGTCTTGGCCGGGTCGTTATGATATTCAAACGCGGTGCCGCCCTCGAAATAGACCAGCCCCTCGGTGCCGGGCGCGACCTCCTCGCCCGCTTCGTCGCAGATATGCAGAGTCCCATATGCCGCCGTGCCGACCGAGCCGGGATGTGCGAGCCACTGCGCGGAATCGATCGTGGTCAGCCCGTTACCCTCCGATCCGGCATAATATTCGTACAGCACCGGCCCCCACCAATCGATCATCGCGCGCTTGACCGGGATCGGGCACGGCGCGGCGGCGTGGATCGCGACCGTCAGGCTCGACACGTCGTGCGCCGCGCGGGCCGCCTCGGGCAGCTTGAGCATCCGCACGAAATGCGTCGGCACCCACTGGCTGGCGTTGATCCGGTAGCGCCCGATCGCGGCGAGCGCCGCCTCGGGGTCGAAATGGCGCATAATCACCACCGTGCCGCCCAGCCGCATCACCGTCATCGACCAGCGCAGCGGCGCCGCGTGGTAAAGCGGCGCGGGGCTGAGGTAGATCGTGTCCGGGCCCAGTGCGTACAGCCCGCGCGCGAGCATCATCAGCACGGTGCCGGCGGCGATGTCCGGGTCCTCGGGCAACGCCACCCGCACCCCCTTGGGCCGCCCGGTCGTGCCCGAGGAATAGAGCATGTCGATGCCGGCGCGTTGGTCGGCGATCGGCGTAGCGGGCATCGCC
Source organism: Sphingomonas sp. (assembly GCA_039916765.1). Classification (GTDB taxonomy): domain Bacteria; phylum Pseudomonadota; class Alphaproteobacteria; order Sphingomonadales; family Sphingomonadaceae; genus Sphingomonas. The sequence goes on along the minus strand of JBDSKT010000191.1, from coordinate 4,679 downwards.
GCGACCGCTTTCTCCCAGCGATCCCAGCCGGCGATCTCGTCGCCGAGCGCGAAGTGCGCGCCATCGGCCGGCAGCGCCGCCACCGCAGCGTGCAACGATGCCGATGCGACCACCAGCCTCGCGCCTGAATCGCGCACGATATAGGCCACCTCGGGCGCGGTCAGTTTGGTCGGGATGCACACGAACACCAGCCCGGCGCGCTGCGCGCCCCAGACGATATCGAAGAATTCCGGGACGTTCTCGACCAGCAGCGCGATCGTCGCGCCGGTTTGGAGCCCGAGCGACCGGAACAGCTGCGCGGCGCGGTTGGACGCGCGGTCGAGCGCGGCATAGCTCACCGCCTCGCCCGTTTCGGCGACGATCAGCGCCGGCTTGTCGGGCTGCGCGGCGGCATGGACGCTGGGATGCATCCGATCCTCTCGTTTTGTTTTGCAACGGGATGCTACCCCGCGCCCGTCGCTCCTGCAACGCTGCCGGAAGCGCCACCTTGCGCCGTGGCGCCGATCCGCTAGGCGGGCGCGCAGCATGACGATCACCGACCAATCCCGCTTCGACCCCGAACGCTTCCGCCGCCGTGGCATGGGCGGCCACGGCAACCTGCTTGGCATCGATTACCGCGCGCACGGCGACGATTGGGTGGAGCTGGAAATGCCGTACGACGCGCGAGTGGTCGGCGATCCGGCCAGCGGGGTGATCGCCTCGGGGCCGATCCTGACGTTGATGGACATGGCGACCAGCCTGTCGGTGTGGACCTTCGCCCAAGCATTCGTGCCGCACGCGACGCTCGATCTGCGGGTCGATTATCTGCGCCCCGCCACACCGGGCAAGACGGTGATCGGGCGCGGCGAATGCTACCGGCTCACCCGCTCGATCGCGTTCGTGCGCGGCCAGGCGCATGACGGCGACCCGGGCGATCCGCTGGCGCACGTCGCCGGCACGTTCATGGCACCGGAGGGCTATAAATGAGCCTGCCGCCCTATGCCCAGCTACTTGGGTTGCACCCCGCCTCGGACGACGATCCGCTGACGCTGGTCATGCCGTTCGGCGAGGATGTACTCGGTCGCCCCGGTTTCCTCCACGGCGGCGCGATCAGCGGGCTGATGGAAATGGCGGCGATCGTCGCGCTGCAAGCCGCGCTCAAAGACGAGGGCGGCGGGCGGATCAAGCCGATCAACGTCACGGTCGATTTCATGCGCGGCGGCCGCGACAAGCCGACGCATGCGCGTGGGCAGGTCACTCGGCTCGGAACGCGGGTCGCCAATGTCGAGGCAACGGCCTGGCAGGATGACCCCGCCAAGCCGATCGCCGCAGCGCGGATGAACTATCTAGTGGTGCGCGACTGATCCGGGCCAGCGCTCAGGACGTGAGGGTACGCGCGCCAGCTTCGTGCGCCGCCGACGTTTGCCAGGCGACGACGCCCAGCCATCCGAAAGCAACGATGCCGACGACGAAGAAGCTTGGACCGGTCAAGCTCTGCACCGCCATGCCGATACCGATCATCACCGGCACGATCGCACCGACCACGAGGCAAAATCCCGCCCAACCCCGATCGCCCAGCGCACGGTAGCGCCGCGCGAACACGAAACACGCGGCGATCAACGACCCGAAGGCGATGAAGAAACCGACACCATGCATCATGGCATGACCGCTCATGTGCGACGCGATGCCCTGCGGCGCGCCCGGCGGAAAGCCGAGCAACGGATCGGGCGGGAATGCACCGGCAATCAGCATCCCCACGCCGAAGCCGGCGACCAGGAACGGCGCCCATCGTCGGCCCGGTCCATCGCGCAATGCCGCATGCAGGCCGACCGCGCACGCCAGGGCAAGCACGCCGGCCGCGGCGAAGTTCGCGATCTGGACCCAGCCCAGCGGCCCGAGACTCAACAGGCTGAGCGGGTGGCGCCGGATATCGAACCCGGCGCGGAGCGCCATCTGTGCGATGACGACGGCGTAGAATAGAGGAGCGACCAGCATTCCGCAGACGAGCAACGCCCTCGTCCGACCGCGCGTTGCGGGATACGGACCGTCATTCACGATGTTTGGCGTTCAGCGGCGCCGGCGCTCTCGCCCGGTTGCTGCACCAGCATGATCAGATTGCCGCACGTGTCCTCGAAGGGCACGGCGACGACCGGTCCCATCGGCCGGGGCACGCCGCGAAAGACCACGCCGAGCGCCGAAAGCCGGGCATAATCGGCGCGGACATCCATCGTCGACAGGACCGTAGCTGGGAAACCCCCGTCATACAGCGCCTTCTGCGCGGCGAGGCCTGGCGCGAACCGGCTCGGCTCGAGCACGAGTTCGACGCCGTCTGCCCCCTCGGGCGATTTGACGGTAAGCCAGCGTATCTCTCCGGGGCGATCCTCGGCGACCTCGAACCCCAGGATTTCGGTGTAGAAAGCGAGCGCCTTGTCCTGATCGTCCACCTTCATGAGCACATGACGTATTTGCACACCGCATCTCCAAATTGTCGAAATATGAACCGAATGGTTCTGGAACTTATGAGTTCCATATATCGGCGATGTCGCAATCGTCAATCGTCGGCGCGAGGACGGCTGACTAGCTGGGGCGGTTATCCGACGAAACGTCGCGCCGCGATCAGGCTCGTTAGACGGTCAAGCGTCGCCGTCATGACCCTGTCGAAGCCCTGCCTGGCGAGCAGGTCGCGGTCCGCCTCGTTCTGGGCGCATACCCGAAGCGATACGCGCGTGCGCTCGGGATGGGCGTCCTCGAAGGTTACGACATGGACGATCGGCCCACGCGGCGCGCCGCGCCAGGCGGGAGAGCCTTTCACGGCGACGTCATCATAGACGAGACGCTCGTTCTCGACGACTTCCAGATAGGTCCCGCGATTGGGGTAAAGCACGCCGTCGGGCGTCAGCATGTCGATATGCCAGCCGCCGCCGACGCGAACGTCGAGCTCGCATCGCGCCAGGTTCGCCCCGGGGACGCCCCACCACAGGGTGACGTATCGGGGGTCTGTCCAGATACGATAAACAAGATCTCGCGATGCATCGAAAGTCCGTACGAACAAAAACGTCCGCGCCGCGATTTCCTCACCCATGCCGGCCACCCGGCGTATCGTGCTTCACCTGTGCTATCACGTCCGCGATGCGATCCAGCCTGCCGTCCCAAAGCGCGCGGTAGGTGGCGAGCCATTCATCGACCTCGCGAAGCGGTGCTAGGCGCAGGCGGCTGGGCCTTCGCTGTGCCTCGCGGATGCGCTCGACAAGGCCAGCCTTTTCCAGGACCGCGATATGCTTCGAGATCGCGCGAGCGCCGAGATCGAACGGGGCCGCGAGCTCGCTCACCGACGCCTCGCCTCCCGCAAGCCGTGCGACAATCTCCCGGCGGGTCGGATCGGACAAGGCGAAGAAGGTTTTCCCGAGGGCGTCAATGGTCATGGCGGAGCGCTATATTCCGGAACCAGCAGGTTCTCAATAACTTGGTCAGCCGGCTTTCTCATGTCGCGAAAAGCAGACCGCTCAGCCCTTGCGCGACAGCCGCATGAGCCGGCCGCCCGACCCCTTTTCGCCGTCCTCGAGCAGCCAGATTGATCCATCCGGCGCCTGCGCCACGTCGCGGATGCGCGTACCCATGTTCCATTGGTTCGCCGCGGTCGCCGTGTCGCCGTCAAGCGTCACGCGGATCAATGCCTCTCCCGACAGCGCGGCGATGAACAGATTGCCCTTGTACTGCGGGAACATCGCGCCCGAATATGCGATCATCCCGCCGGGCGAGATCGATGGGTTCCACCATAATTTCGGCGCTTCGAGATCGGGGCGACTGGGGTGGTCGGGGATCGGCCTGCCGCTGTAATTGTCGCCGTTGGAGACGATCGGCCAGCCATAGTTCCTGCCCGGCAGGATCAGGTTGAGTTCGTCCCCGCCGCGCGGGCCCATCTCTTCCTCCCAGAGCCGGCCATCGGCGGTGAAGACCATGCCATAGGGGTTGCGGTGCCCGCTGCTCCAAGTCGCTGCTTTGACGACATCCTGCCCGCCCATTGGATTGCCGGGCGCGGGTTTGCCGTCGAGCGTCAAGTGCATGATTTTGCCAAGCGCCTGTTCAGGATCCTGTGCCGGAGTGAAGCGCTGCCGCTCGCCTGACGACAGGTAGAGCGAGCGGCCGTCCGGTGCGAAGGCAATGGTTGCGCCGAACTGACCGCCGATCCCGCTCGACCCCGAACGCCATATCACGCGCATCGCGTCGAGATGCGCCTGCGCCGGGCACGGTGCGCGGATGCAAACCACCTTTACCGTTTTCAGCGTCGCTCGCGCCAAGGCGAGCATGCTGCCACCGGGGCCAGGCTCGGCATAGGACAGATAGATCGTGTTGCTTGCCGCGAAATCGGGTGCGACGGCGACGTCGAGCAATCCCCCCTGCCCGCCGGTGGCGACCGCCGGCACCCCGCCGACATCGACCATGGCGCCATCGCCGGCGCGCAATTTCAGGTGCCCGGCCTTTTCGGTCACGAGCAGCTCGCCGTCGGGCAGGAACGCCATTGCGAACGGCGCATCGAACCGGCCGATCGTAGTGATCGCGAAGGGCAATGGAGTATTGGGAAGGTTGGCGCGACCGATGGTTGCAGTAACATTCCTGACGCCGGTATCGGGCGTGTCTCGCGGCAATTGCCGCATCGGGTCGGGCGGCGGCAGGTAGTCGTCCTGCACTTGCGGCGCACC
>JBDSKT010000190.1:0-13029 GCA_039916765.1 Sphingomonas sp. | reverse complement strand
CAAAAACGGTCTCCCGCAAATCAGGCGCATTCGCCTCTCCACTCAACCAAAGCACCGCCTCATCAATCGTCATCACCCGCTGGCCCTCGACGCCCAATGTCCGCACCGCGACGGTGCCCTGCTCCGCTTCACGCTTGCCGACCACGATCAGCGCGGGGACCTTGGCCAGGCTGTGTTCGCGCACCTTGTAGTTGATCTTTTCGTTGCGCAGATCGGTCTCGACCCGCAACCCGGCGGCGGCGAGCTTGGCCGCCACCTGCTTGGCATAATCGTCGGCGTCCGACACGATCGTCGCGACGACCGCTTGCACCGGCGCGAGCCAGAGCGGGAAGCGGCCGGCATAATGTTCGATCAGGATGCCGATGAAGCGTTCGTAGCTACCCAGAATGGCGCGGTGGAGCATGATCGGGCGGTGGCGCTCGCCATCCTCGCCGACATAGCTCGCGTCGAGCCGTTCGGGCAGCACCGTATCGGTCTGGATCGTGCCAACCTGCCAAGTCCGGCCGATCGCATCGGTGAGATGGAATTCGAGCTTCGGCGCATAAAATGCTCCTTCGCCTGGTAATTCTTCCCACCCCCACGCCTCGGTATCGCGTCCCGTCGCCTTGACGGCGTCGCGCATAGACTGTTCGGACCAGTCCCACATCTCGTCCGAGCCGAAGCGCTTGTCGGGGCGGAGCGCGAGCTTGATCGCGTAATCGGCGAACCCAAGATCCTTGTAGATGATATCGAGCAGATCGCAGAACTTCGCGATCTCATCGACGATCTGGTCCTCGCGACAGAAGATGTGCGCATCGTCCTGCGTGAACTGGCGCACGCGCATCAGCCCGTGGAGCGCGCCGTGCGGCTCGTTGCGGTGGCAGCAGCCCATTTCGGCGAGACGCAGCGGCAGGTCGCGGTACGATTTGATCCCCTGGCGAAAGATCAGCACGTGCGCCGGGCAGTTCATCGGCTTCAGGGCCATCCACTCGGCCTTGTCGGACACGACCGGACCTTCGTCCTCCGTATTCGGCACCTCGTCCGGAATGACGAACATGTTCTCGCGGTATTTGCCCCAGTGGCCGGACTGCTCCCACTGGCGCGCGTCCATGATCTGCGGCGTCTTGACTTCGAGATAACCGGCGGCGTCGAGCCGGCGGCGCATATACGCCTCCAGTGCGCGGTAGATGACGAACCCGTTAGGGTGCCAGAACACGCTGCCATGCGCCTCGGCCTGGAGGTGGAACAGATCCATCTCCTGCCCAATCTTGCGGTGATCGCGCTTGCCCGCCTCCTCAAGCATGTGGAGGTGCGCATCGAGCTGCTTCTTGTTCAACCAGCCCGTGCCGTAAATGCGGCTGAGCATCGCATTGTTCTGGTCGCCGCGCCAATAAGCACCAGAAACACGAGTTAATTTAAAAGCTTGCGGATCGAGCTTTCCAGTCGATGCGAGGTGCGGGCCGCGACACATGTCGAGCCACGCATCGTCACCCTTGCCGGCGCGGTACACGGTCAGTTCCTCGCCTTCGGGCAGCTCGGCGGCCCATTCGGCCTTGAACGCCTCGCCCTTGGCGCGCCAGCGCGCGATCAGCTCCTCGCGGCGCCAGACCTCGCGAATCAACGGTTCGTCCTTGGCAATGACGGCGCGCATCTCAGCCTCGATCGCGGGCAGGTCTTCCTCGGTGAACGGCCGGTCCTTTGGCGCGAAATCATAGTAGAAGCCGTCGTCGGTCGATGGACCGAACGTGATCTGCGTGCCCGGAAACAGGTTCTGCACCGCCTCCGCCAGCACGTGCGCGTAATCGTGTCGGGCCAGCTCCAGCGCATCCGCCTCGTCGCGCGCGGTGACCAATGCCAGTTGCGCGTCGCCTTCCAGTGGCCGGTTGAGATCGCGCAGCTCGCCATCGACCCTCGCCGCGAGCGCCGCCTTGGCAAGGCCCGGGCCGATCGCAGCGGCGATGTCCGCCGGGGTGGTGCCCGGCGCAACCTCGCGCACGGAGCCGTCTGGGAGCGTGATCGATAGCATGTTCATCGTCGTTCCTGTCGCAATGCGGCGCCTATGCACCGGCTAACGTCCGGAGTGAAGCGTCTGGCGGAGTGAAGCGGTCTGGAACGGGAAGAAGCGGACGCCCTGCCTCACCCGTTCCCGGGTGGGCCTCGGCGTGGTCGTCAGCAGGTGCTGCGCGCGCCGAAGTCCCCCCGGAAAACCGGGATGGTGGTAGTCTCGGTCAGGACAAGCGGGCGTTGCATCGAACGATGGATAATCGACATTCGGCGAAAAATCCAGCGCCGGACGCGGTTCGCGCCGTCGGTAGGCAAATACCCTACGAGCCGCTATCGTCGGCGGCCACGATCACCGGGAGACGGCAATGCTGAACCTGACGCGCCCCGAGGGCTCCGAGCCCGAAGACTTTCACCTCACCCGCCGCGCCGCCGCGAGCATGTTCTTCGTCGGGTATGCCCTTGCCGCCGTCGCCGCCGATGCCGCGCCAATCCACACGCCCGAGGACGGGCTGACGATCGACGAGGTGATGATCCCCAACGGCGCGCCGAAGCCGCTCCCTGCCTATGTCGCCCGGCCCAAGGACGCCGGCCGCCATGCGACGATCATCGTCGTCAACGAGATTTTCGGGATCCACGATTACATCAAGGACATCTGCCGCCGTCTCGCCAAGCTTGGCTATGTCGCGGTCGCACCGGACTTTTTCTATCGTGCGGGCGTCAATCTCCCCGCTTTGGCCGACATCAAGGCCATCATGCCGGTCGTCGCGCAGGCCAAGCCCGATCAGGTCGACGACGACGTGCGCGCCACCTCGGCCTGGATCAAGGCGCAACCGTTCGCCCGGGCCGACCGCATCGGCATCACCGGCTTCTGTTGGGGCGGCGCGGTGGTGTGGCGCGCGGCGATGGTCGATCCGGACATCAAGGCAGGCGTCGCCTGGTACGGTCATCTGGAGGCGCTGATCGCGCGTGCCGGCGAACTCAAGGCACCGGTGCTCGGCTTGTACGGTGCGCTCGACAAGGGCATCCCGGCGAGCGACCGCGATGCTATGAGCGCAGCGCTCAAGGCGGCGGGGAAGACCGGATCGAGCATCCACGCCTATGCCGACGCACAGCACGGCTTCCATGCCGATTACCGCGACAGCTACAACGAAGCCGATGCCAAGGATGGCTGGATGCGGATGTTAGCGCACTTCAAGGCGCATGGAGTGATCTGACCCGTTGCATTGCCTCCAAGGCGTCGTGCTGACCGGTAACGATGCGCAAACGCGGCATTCGCCGGTCGCTCGCTCCGTTAAAACGGTCGTCGGTCGAACGTGGGTTGCGGGAAGTCCGTAACAGTCGATACGATCAATGCAATCTGGATCAAAAAAGGGTCGCTGCCATGGATCGTCGTCATTTTCTCGCCTCCGGCGCCGCGACCGGCGCGATGTCGCTGCTTCCCCTTGCCGCGGCGAAGGCGCTTGCCGCCCCCGTGACCGCGGCGACGGCTCCTGGCGACGCCCACCTCAACGTCGTCTTCGATCAGGTGTTGGCTGAAACCGTCCGCCATTCACCGCAATTCGCAACCTCGCTCGGCCTCGACACCGGCGCCAACGCGGCGCTGCGCCATCAGCTTGGCGACAACGGACCGAACGCCATGGCCGACGGTCTGGCACGCTATCGCCGCGCCCGCGCGCTGGTCAACGCGGTCGATCCGGCGAGCTTGTCCTCCCAGGCGAAGATCGACCGCGAAGTCGTGCTGTACAACATCGATTCGCAGATGGTGGGCCCCGCGCGGTTCGGGCTGGATTCACCGCAAGGGCCTTATCTCATTACCCAGCAGGACGGCGTCTATTTCAGCCTGCCGGATTTCCTGGATTCGACTCATCCGGTGAAGACCGCCGACGATGCGGAGGCCTATCTCGACCGGCTCGCTCTGATGCCGAGCCAGCTCGATCATGAAACCGAAGAACAGCGCCGCGAAGTTTCCAAAGGGCGCGTCGCACCTGATTTTTCGATCGACCTCGCGCTCGGGCAGCTCGACAAGCTGCGCGGCCCGACGCCGGGCGAAAACCAGCTCGTCCGATCGCTCGTTCGCCGCGCGACGGCGGCCAATCTACCCGGTGACTGGCAGGGCCGCGCCACCAAGATCGTCGAGAGCCAGGTGTATCCCGCGCTCGACCGGCAGATCGCGTTGATGAAATCGCTCCGCCCAAAAGCGCGCAGCGCGGCGGGCATCTGGGCGATCCAGGACGGCGACGCGATCTATGCCGCGGCGCTTGCCCAGGCCACCACCACGACACTTACTCCCGACGAAGTCCACAAGATGGGCCTCGAACAGGTCGCCGATCTGACGGCGCAGCTCGATACCATTCTCAAGACCCAGGGCCTGACGCAGGGCAGCGTCGGGGCGCGGCTAGACCAGCTCAACCGCTCGCCCAACCAGCTCTTCGCCAATACCGATGCCGGCCGCGCCGAGTTGATCGCCAGCCTCAACACCAGCGTCCGCGCGATGCAGGCGCGGCTGCCGCAGGCATTCACCAACCCGCCCAACGCGCCGCTCGAAATCCGCCGGGTCGCGCCCGAGATTCAGGACGGCGCGCCCAACGGCTACTATTTCCGCGCGCCGCTCGATGGTTCGCGCCCGGCGATCTACTGGATCAATCTCAAAAATGTCGGCGACTGGCCGAAATACACGCTGCCAAGCCTGACCTACCACGAAGGGGTGCCGGGCCATCACCTGCAGATTTCGACCGCTCAGCGCGCGTCGACGCACATCCTGCGCAAGATCGCCTTTTTCAACGCCTATCTCGAAGGCTGGGCGCTGTATGCCGAGCAGCTTTCCGACGAACTCGGCGGGTACGCCACGCCAGTTGAGCGCGCCGGTTATCTCCAGTCGTTCCTGTTCCGAGCGGCGCGTCTCGTCGCCGATACGGGCATCCACACCAAGCGCTGGACGCACGACCAAGCGACGCAATATTTCGTCGATACGGTCGGCTTCGCGCGCGGGCGATCGCAGCGCGAGATCGAGCGCTACTGCGTCTCGCCGGGCCAGGCATGCAGCTACAAGATCGGCCACGCCGCGTGGCTGCGCGCGCGCGACAACGCCAAGCAGATCGCGGGCGCCAAGTTCGACATCAAGCATTTCCACGACGTGCTAGAATCGGGCGCGATGCCGTTGTCGATGCTCGAGCGGATTGTCGCCGAACGAGCGCGCGCGATGGCGTAACGCGCGGAGCCGCGCCTCAGGCTATCCCGAACGGCACGACCTTGTTGTCGCCATCATGCGCGATGTCGGCGGGCCCGAAAAACGGGACGCCGACCTCCGCGCACCAGCGGGCCACCATCTCGACCGGCGTCCCCTGCCAGGTGGGTTCGTTTGGCGGAACCTCCGTCACGCGGCCCATCCGGACGCCCGCAATGCCCTTCAGCTGAGTCGCATGGGCCATCTGGAACAGCATCCGGTCGATCCGATAAAGCGGCTCGGATACGTCCTCGATCATCAGAACATGGTCGGTCAGATCGGGCAGCCACTGCGTGCCGATCAGCGTCGTCAGGATTGACAGGTTGAACGCCGCCGCGGGCCGCTTGCCGTCGAGACTGGGCTCCAGGCCCGCCCGTCCGCGCTTGACCAGCCAGTCGAGCGAGCGCGCCACCGTCACGTCGCCGCCGATCCGGTGGCCGATATCGATCATCATCGGCCCATGCACCGGATGCCCGATCTTCGCGGCGTAGAGTGCGCCGAGCATGAACCCCATGTCCGAATACCCGACATAGCTTTTTGCGCGAGCGGCGACGTTGAGCTGCGGGATCACGGTATGAAGGATGCGGTTCGATCCGTAGCCGCCGCGCGCGAACCAGATCGCGTCGATGCCGGGATCGTTGGCCAGCTCGAGGAAAGCAGCGGCGCGTGCTTCGTCCGGCCCGGCGAAATGCCCCCCATCCTCACGAAAGCACTGGGGGTGCACGATCAGGTCGACTTGCGGGTAGGCGACCGCGACGAACGCCGCGGCCTTGGCGGCGGTGCCCGGATCGATCCGGTTCGCAGGGGCGCACACGCCGATCTTCACTCGCTATTCCCTCGCTTCACCGGGTGACGCTTGCCCCCTGCCCGGCCAGGCGATAGCGCGCCTGCGTGGCCAACGGCAAATCCTACTTCTTCGTCGGCATCGGCGGCAGCGGCATGATGCCGCTGGCGATGATCCTCGCCGGACGCGGCGAAGTGGTCGCCGGATCGGACCGCACGCTCGACGCCGGGCACCTGCCGCGCAAGTTCGACGACCTCAGGGCAAAAGGCGCCGCGCTGTTCCCGCAGGACGGCAGCGGGGTGAACTCGGCGGACCAGATCGTCGTCGCGTCCGCCGCGGTCGAGCCGACGGTCGCCGATATCGTCGCCGCCGAACGCGTTGGCGCGACACGCATGACGCGCGCCGAACTGCTTGCATCGCTGTTCAACGCCAGCGACATGCCGATCGGCGTGGCGGGCACATCGGGCAAATCGACCGTCACCGGGATGATCGGCTGGATTTTCCACGCGCTCGGTCGCGACCCGACGGTGATGAACGGCGCGGTGATGAAGAATTTCGTCGGCGACGAGACGCCGTATTCCAGCGCGCTGGTCGGCGACGGCCCGGCGTTTGTCAGCGAGGTGGACGAGAGCGACGGATCGATCGCGGGCTACCAACCGAAGATTGCGGTGCTCAACAATGTGAGCCTCGACCACAAGTCGCTGGACGAACTGCGCAGCCTGTTCGGCGCGTTCATCGCCAAGGCGGATATCGCGGTGGTCAATATCGACAACGCAGATGGCGCCGCGCTTGCGAAGGCGCTGCCGCCTGCGCGCGTGTTACGCTTTTCGATCGGCGGATCCGCCGATATCGTCGCGACCAATCTGGCGCCGCAGCCGTTCGGGGTCGATTTCGACGTTACCGAAAACGGACAGACCGAACACGTTTCGCTCCAGGTGCCTGGTACGCACAATGTCTCGAACGCCCTGGCGGCGATCGGCGCGGCGCGCGCGGCGGGCATCGCGCTCGACGATGCGGCGCGGGCGATCGGCGGATTTGTCGGCCTGCGCCGCCGGATGGAGCTGGTCGGCGAGGCCGCGGGCGTGATCGTGATCGACGATTTCGGGCACAATCCGGACAAGATCGGCGCGACGCTCGACACGCTTCACGCGTTTCCCGGACGCCTGCTGCTGCTGTTCCAACCGCACGGCTATGGCCCGTTGAAGGTGATGCGCCGCGAACTGGTTGCCGCGCTCGCCGAGCGGATGACGCCCGACGACCAGCTGGTGCTTCCCGATCCGGTTTATCAGGGCGGCACCGTCATCCGCGAGGTGACAAGCGCGGACATCGTCGCCGATCTTGTCGCGCTGGGCGCTAGAGCGTTGCACATTGCCGACCGCGAGGACGCTGCGGCGTATCTCGCCGCGGAGGCCCGCTCAGGCGACCGCATCGTCGTGATGGGCGCGCGCGACGACACGCTGAGCCAACTCGCCGCCGATTTGCTTGGCGCCGTGGCCGACAAGGCTGGAAAACGAGCACCAACGGCGATATGATGGGGACGCAGACACGAGAGGCTCGTTTTATGTTTCGCCGCCTGTTTCTCGATCACCCCGCATCGGTCGGCGAGGGCTATGCCGAGCATTTCGGCGTTGCCTCAAGCTTCGGGTTGAAGATGATGGCGGGCGGCGCGCGGTGCACGCTTCATGCCTTGCTGCCGTTCGTGTGCAAGACGGCGGGCAGCGACACGGTCGCGGCCCTGCACGCCGAACTCGTCACCAAGCGCAACGCCGCCCGCGCCGCGCAATCGCAAATGACGACCGTCGAGTACGTTATCTAATTCAGGCCGCGCAGTCGGCGCAAACACCGCGCACCTCGATCACCGGACGCTGCGGCGAAAAGCCGGCCGCCGTTGCCGCCGCGCGCACGCCCTGCGTGATATGGTCGTCGTCGAGGTGAGTTGTCTGGCCGCATTTGTCGCATACCAAGAAGATGCAGTCATGCTGGCAATCAGGGTGTGCGTTGGCGACATAGGCGTTTTCGCTCTCGACCTTGCGCGCGAGATTTGCGCCGACGAACAGGTCGAGGATGCGGTACACGCTGTTGGCCGCGATGCGGCGCCCTTCAGACTTGGAGACGGCTTCGGCGATGTCATATGCCGAAGCTGGCTTGTCGAAACCGGACAGCGCGTCGAAGATTCGCGCGCGCATCGCCGTCCATTGCTCGCCGGCTTTCTCCAGCGTGGCCTGTGCGGCACGCGCGAGCTCGGCCCCCTGCGGTTCGTGGTGCTGGTGCGAATGCGTGGCCATCGGCGGAACCTAAGCGCTGCGCGAGCGCCGGACAAGGTCACGACTCAGTAGGTCGCCCGGCGGTTGAGATCATGGCCGAGCGCAAGCACGCACACGCCGAGGATCGTCCAGATCGTCTCGCTCCCGCCGTCGTGCGGGAGGGTGACCGCGCCGGCCATCATGCCGAGGCCCGCCGAACCGACCGCCGCAGGCAGCATATAGCCATGGCTGAACACACCGCGACCGAGCGCGATCGCACCGAACAGCATCGCGATCGTCAGACCGACTTCGTGGATCGCGGGGTTGAGCAACAACCCACCCGCCGACGCGGCAAGCGCCAGCAGCACCGATGTCGCGATGCAATGCACCGCGCACAGTCCCGACAAACCGATCGCGAATCGATCGAACCGCGCCTCGATCCAGCCGAATGCCGGAGAATAAGAATACGTGCGTGCGGTCATGACAGGAGCGATGTGGCACGTACGGCTAAAAGTTACAATATATCATTTTCGTGTAAGCCAGTGTACTTTAGGCGGCGCGCCGATTGAGCTAGGCTTATGGATCGAAGGGGGAAGAATCGATGCTCCGCTTGCTCGCGCTTTCGTTTGCCTTGGCATCGCCCGGATTGGCCACCGCGCAAGGCCTCCCCAAGGCGATCTTTACCGACCCGACACCAGACCAGGCCCATCCGGCACGCATGGAGGTTGTTCACGTTCCGACAGGGGGCGTGGCGATAAACGCCGTCGCCTATGTACCGACGGGCGCCGGGCCGCACCCGCTGCTGGTGCTCTGCCACGGCTGGCCCGGCAACGAGAAGAACCTGGATCTTGCCCAGGCGGTGCGCCGCGCGGGGTGGATCGTGGTGACGTTCAACTATCGCGGCTCCTGGGGCAGTCCGGGGCAGTTTCGATTCGCGCAGAATCCCGAAGATGCTGCAGCGGTAATCGCGTGGCTGCGCGACCCGGCGCATGCCGCGATGCTGGGCGCCGATACGAAACGAATTGCCATTGCGGGTCACAGCATGGGGGCCTGGGTCTCGGCCAAGGCGATCGCGCGCGACCCCGGCCTGCTCGGCGCGGCGTTGATTTCAATGGGAGATGTCGGCCTGTTGGGCAAGATGCCGCGTCCCGAGCTGCTCAAACTAATCGACGAAAATGCCGAGACGCTCGCGACGACACGCGACGCGGAAGCCGACGAGATGATCACCAATGCCAATACCTTCGCCATCGTCCCAGACGCGCCTGCGATCGCCAAGCGGCCGCTGCTGGTGCTGACCGCCGACGATGGACTGGCGCCGATGTCCGACGATCTGGTCGCCGCGGTACGCAAGGCTGGCGGCGTCGTGGCAACGCGACACGTCGCGACCGATCACAGCTGGTCGGACCACCGCATCGCGCTGGAAGCCGCGATCATCGACTGGCTCGCGACGCTGCGCTAAGCGCGCTTATGCTCAAAGTCTCCTCGTTTGCACATCCGGCACGGCCGCGCCTGCTGGCGAACTGGCTGTTCGTCGTCGCCGCGCTGATCGTTGCCATCGTCGTCGTCGGCGGCATCACACGCCTGACCGAATCGGGCCTATCGATCACGCAGTGGAAGCCGCTGACCGGTATCGTCCCGCCGATGACCGATGCGCAGTGGCAGGCGGAGTTCGCCAATTATCGCCGCATCCCGCAATATGCCGCGTACAATCAGGGGATGAGCCTTGCCGGTTTCAAGGCAATCTTCTTTTGGGAATATGTCCACCGCCTGCTCGGCCGGCTGATCGGCATGGCGATGGCCTTGCCGCTCCTCTGGTTCGCGGCGCGGCCGCGGGTCCCGCGCGGCTATGGTCTTCGCTTGGTCGCGCTGCTCGCGCTCATCGGCCTGCAGGGGACGCTGGGCTGGCTGATGGTCCGCTCTGGGCTCGCGGTGCGCACCGAGGTCGCGCCGTTATGGCTCGCCGCACACCTGCTCACCGCGCTGTTCACGCTGGCCGGCATGATCTGGACCGCGCTCGACTTGCGCGCGATGGCTGACAATCCGTCGGCCCGGCCGGCGCGATTGACCGCGCTCGGTGCGGCGACCGCGTTCGTTCTCACGATCCAGCTGGCGTATGGCGCCTTGATGGCGGGATTGCGCGCCGGGCATGTCGCCAATCAATGGCCGCTGATGAACGGCGCCTTTTATCCCGGTCCGACCGAAACGGGGCGCTCGCCGCTGGCGGCGCTTACCGCCGACCCCGCGATCGTCCACTTCATCCACCGCTGGTGGGCGTGGGTGGCAGTGGCGATGCTGATCCTTCTCGCCCGTGCGGCCAAGCGGGCGGGTGACCGTCCCGCGTCGATCGCCATCCATATCGCTTTCGGTACGCAAATCCTGCTCGGCATCGCGACGGTGGTAAGCGACGTCAGCGTTCCGCTGGCGGCGCTTCACCAGCTCGTCGGCGCCGCGCTGGTATGCGCGACGGCATGGGGCGCCCATGCCACCGGCGCCGCGACAGCACGACGATAGTAACTTCCGATTCCGATCGGGTATTCCGCTACCCGTCGTCAAAGCCGCCGATATGCTTGACTTTTGAGTGTCCGCCATACAATAGCCGACCAACAGCGCCGCCCGAACCCGGGCGGCGCCTGTCGTTTATATCGAGAAGGTCCTGAGCCCATGAAGGCGCTGATGAAGACCACCAAGGCGGCCAAGCCGCACGAGGTGGAGAAAAAATGGCATATCGTTGATGCCGAAGGTCTGGTGGTCGGTCGCGCCGCGACGATCATCGCCAACGTGCTGCGCGGCAAGCACAAGACGAGCTTCACCCCGCACGTCGATTGCGGCGATAACGTCATCGTCATCAATGCCGACAAGGTTAAGTTCACCGGCAAGAAGCTGGCGGACAAGGTCTATTACAAGCACACTGGCTATGCTGGTGGCATCAAGGCGATCACCGCCGGCAAGGTTCTTGAGGGGCGCTTTCCTGAGCGGGTCCTCGAGAAGGCGATCGAGCGGATGATCCCGCGCGGACCGCTTGGCCGCCAGCAGATGCGCAACCTGCGTATCTTCGCCGGTTCGGAGCATCCGCACGAAGCGCAGAATCCCGAGACACTCGACATCGCGAGCATGAATCGCAAGAACAAGGTGGGCAACTAATGGCCGACGCCAACAATTCCGATGGGCGCCAGTCCCTCTCCGATCTCGGCGCCATGACCAACCAGACGGCGCCCACCGCGGCCCCCTCGGCGGCCGTTGCGGCTGGCGACGAAGCGCCGGTCAACAATTCCGGCCCGAAGCCCGCGCCGATGCCGCTGCGCGAGCAGATCCTCGACAAGCAGGGCCGCGCCTATGCGACCGGCCGCCGCAAGGATGCAGTCGCGCGTGTCTGGCTCAAGCCGGGGTCGGGCAAGATCACCATCAACGGTCGCGATCAGGAAGTGTATTTCGCACGCCCGACGCTGCGTCTCGTCATCAACCAAGTATTCGGCGTCGCCGAGCGCGAGGGTCAGTATGACGTCGTTTGCACCGTGAAGGGCGGCGGCCTGTCGGGCCAGGCCGGCGCGGTTAAGCATGGCATCAGCCAGGCGATCACCAAGTACGAGCCGGTGTTGCGCGCGCCGGTCAAGGCCGCCGGGTTCCTGACCCGCGATAGCCGTACCGTCGAGCGCAAGAAGTACGGTCGCGCGAAGGCGCGTCGCAGCTTCCAGTTCTCAAAGCGCTAATCCTCGGCATCCCAGATCGTTCAGGTCCGGCGAACTGCCGCCACGTAAAAAAAAAGGGTGGCCCGGTCGGGTCGCCCTTTTTCGTTGCATGTCCTGGTGTTGACCGAAGCGGATTACGCGCCGGCCGCATATTCCAGCGGAACCGGATCCGTCGTCCCAGCCATGGTGCGGCAGATGGTGACGATTTCGCCCCCTTCGATCCTCAGTTCGTTGAATGCCGCCGGACTTTGCCGAACCCGGCGTGAGATCGTGCCCGCGCCAATCAGCCGTACCGTTCGGTCAGCGACACGAAACGCCACGTCGTACGGTTCGTGCACATGCCCGGTCAGAACGGCGGACACTCCGGCGGCACTCAGCGTTTCCAGCGCGCGCGCGCCGTGCCGCGTGCCCCCGGTTCCGGGCGCGCCGGCTTCGACCAACGGATGATGCGCCGCGACTAGGATCAAACTGCCCTTCGGCGCTTGGGCAATCAACGCAAGTGCGCGTTCGAGCGAGGGGTCGCTGACATTGCCTTTCGACCAGTCGATCCTGAATTGCGCACGCGCCGTGGTTTTCAACGGTACGATCGTTACGCCGGGTAGATCGAGCGGACGTTCGATCGCGTCTTCCAGCGCGCGGTAACGGCGGTATGGCCGTATCAGCCGCCGCCACGGGCTATAGTAATATGGAAGATCGTGATTGCCGACTTCGAGCGTCACCGGCACACCGAGCGAGCGCAGCCACTCTCCGCCTGCGTCGAATTCGCGCCGCCGTGCGCGCATCGTCAGATCGCCCGTCATGACGACGGCATCGGGGCGCTCGTCGTGAACCAGCCTGTCGAACCAGGCAACCG
The DNA here is from genome assembly GCA_039916765.1 of Sphingomonas sp. Lineage (GTDB taxonomy): Bacteria > Pseudomonadota > Alphaproteobacteria > Sphingomonadales > Sphingomonadaceae > Sphingomonas. The sequence goes on along the minus strand of JBDSKT010000190.1, from coordinate 257 downwards.
CCGCGGGATCCTCAGCGCCGAAGTGCACATCACTGACATGGAATAGTCGCGTCATTGCCGCAACGAACGCATGACGACGCGGATCGCCGCATTGACCGGCCGGGTACGCCATGGCATTCGCGCTGTCGCCGCGGGTGTAGCTCAATGGTAGAGCAGAAGCCTTCCAAGCTTATGACGAGGGTTCGATTCCCTTCACCCGCTCCACCGCTAACATACCTGTCGAAGTCAGGGGTTTTCCGGTGGCGAGTTCGATCATG
>JBDSKT010000189.1:0-4104 GCA_039916765.1 Sphingomonas sp. | reverse complement strand
CTCGGTTGGGGCGTCGGCGGGATCGAGGCCGAGGCGGCGATGCTCGGCCAGCCGGTGTCGATGCTCATCCCCGAGGTCGTTGGGTTCAAGCTCACCGGCGCGCTGCGTGAGGGCATCACCGCGACCGATCTGGTGCTCACCGTCACGCAGATGCTGCGCGCCAAGGGCGTGGTCGGGCGCTTCGTCGAATTCTACGGACCGGGGCTGGACACCATGTCGCTCGCCGACCGCGCGACGATCGCCAACATGGCGCCCGAATATGGCGCGACGTGCGGCTTCTTCCCGATCGACGACGCGACGCTCACCTATATGCGCTTGACCGGCCGTCCCGACGAGACGGTCGCGCTGACCGAGGCCTATGCCAAGGCGCAGGGCTTCTGGCGTCACGCCGACGCGCCGGACCCGATCTTCACCGACACCCTCGCGCTCGACATGGGCGAGGTGGTGGCGAGCCTGGCGGGGCCGAAGCGCCCGCAGGACCGCGTTTCGCTCGGCAAGGTCGATGAGGTGTTCAACGGCGACCTGTTCAAGGTCTATCACAAGGATCGCCCGGTGCGCGCCGCCGTGGCGGGGCGCGCGCACGATCTCGGCGACGGCGACGTGGTGATCGCGGCGATCACCTCGTGCACCAACACCTCGAACCCCAGCGTGCTGGTCGCGGCGGGGCTGGTCGCGCGCAAGGCGCATGCATTGGGGTTGAAGCCCAAGCCGTGGGTGAAGACGTCGCTCGCCCCCGGCTCGCAGGTCGTCACCGACTATCTCGACAAGGCCGGGCTGACCGAGGATTTGAACGCGATCGGCTTCAACCTCGTCGGCTATGGCTGCACCACCTGCATCGGCAATTCGGGGCCATTGGCGCCGGAACTGAGCGCGACCATTGCCGACAACGACCTCGTCGCGGCAAGCGTCCTTTCTGGCAACCGCAATTTCGAGGGGCGGGTGTCGCCGGACGTGCGCGCCAACTTCCTCGCCTCGCCCCCGCTCGTCGTCGCCTATGCTCTGAAGGGCACCGTGACCGAGGACATGGTCGAAACGCCGATCGGGCAGGGCAGCGACGGCGCGGATGTCTATTTGAAGGACATCTGGCCGACCAACCAGGAGGTCGCCGAGACGATGGCCGCCAACATCGACGACGGCATGTTCCGCGCACGTTACGGCAACGTCTATGCCGGCGACGCGAAATGGCGCGGCATCCAGATCGAGGGGTCGGACACCTATTCCTGGCGGGCAGGGTCAACTTACGTCGCCAATCCGCCCTATTTTGATGGCATGAGCATGACCCCGGCGCCGGTGACCGACATCATCGAGGCGCGCCCGCTGGCGATCCTCGGGGATTCGATCACCACCGATCACATCAGCCCCGCCGGATCCATCAAGGCGGACTCTCCGGCCGGAACTTTCCTTCAAGAACATCAGGTTAGCCGCGCCGACTTCAACAGTTACGGCGCCCGCCGCGGCAATCACGAGGTCATGATGCGCGGCACCTTCGCCAACATCCGCATCAAGAACGAAATGGTCCCCGGCGTTGAGGGCGGTATGACCAAGTATGACGGCGAGACGATGCCGATCTACGACGCGGCGATGCGCTACAAGGCGGACGGCGTGCCGCTGGTCATCGTTGCGGGCAAGGAATACGGCACCGGATCGTCGCGCGACTGGGCGGCGAAGGGCACCAACCTGCTCGGGGTGCGCGCCGTGATCACCGAGAGCTTCGAGCGCATCCACCGCTCCAACCTGGTCGGCATGGGCGTGCTCCCGCTCCAATTCGCAGAGGGTGTGACGCGCGAGACGTTGAAGCTCGACGGCAGCGAGACCTTCACCATCCACGGCGTCGCGCAACTCCGCCCGCGCCAAGACGTGACGGTTGCACTCGTTCGTGCCGACGGGTCGAGCGAGGAATTCACGACCCGTTGCCGGATCGACACCGTCAACGAGCTGGAATATTTCCTCAACGGCGGCATCCTCCAGTACGTGTTGCGGAAGCTCGCTGCTTGACCGTTTTCATCGAGGGAGTGGGTTGGGTATCGGCGGCGCTGTTCTTGCTGTCGTACATCCTCGTGTCGTCGGGTCGGCTGACGGGCAGGTCGGCCGGATATCAGTGGCTCAACGTTGCCGGCGCGGCGGGGTTCATCGTCAACGGGAGCGCGCATCAGGCGTGGCCGCCGACCGTGCTCAACGTGATCTGGCTCGGCATCGGGTTTGGCACGTTGTGGCGGATCCGCCGACTGCGATCGGCCACCAGCGCCTCCTGACCGGGAAACGCCCGCCGGGATCGCCCCCGGCGGGCGCCTTTCCTCCCCAGGAAAGCTTCCTTCAGCCAAGGCGGCCGAGGCGGTGGTATAGGTTGGTGAATTTGGATGAGCGCGGCTCGTCGGCGATCTTCTTGATATAGTCGCCGATCGCTTCCTTCATCAGCCCGAAATCCTCGGTCGAGAAGACGGCGCGGCTGCGCGGTGGTTCGCTGGCCATGGTCGTTGCTCCTTTCAGGCGGCTTGCTTGGTGAACTGGTCGGCTTCGGTGGATTCCGTCAGCGCGGTGGTGGAACTCCGTCCGCCCGACACCGCCTGCGCGACGAGATCGAAATAGCCCGTGCCCACCTCGCGCTGGTGGCGCGTCGCGGTGTAGCCATCCGCCTCGCTGGCGAATTCGGCCTGCTGCAACTCGGAATACGCGGCCATCCCCCGGTTTTTGTAGCCACGCGCCAGCTCGAACATGCCGTGGTTGAGCTGATGGAACCCGGCCAGCGTGACGAACTGGAACTTGTAGCCCATCGCGCCGATCTCGCGCTGGAACTTGGCGATGGTGTCTTTGTCGAGCTTCGCCTCCCAGTTGAAACTGGGCGAGCAATTGTAGGCGAGCATCTTGTCCGGATGCTCGCGCTTGATCGCCTCGGCAAAACGACGGGCATCGTCGAGATTGGGGTGGCTGGTCTCCCACCATAACAGGTCGGCATGTCTGGCAAAGGCAAGCCCGCGCTCGATGCAATGATCGACCCCGGTACCATCCTTCAGCCGGTAGAACCCCTCGGCGGTGCGCTCGCCGGTGAGGAACGCGCGATCGCGCTCGTCCACGTCCGAGGTGATCAGCTTCGCGCTCTCGGCGTCGGTGCGCGCGCAGATGATCGTCGGGACGCCCAAAACGTCGGCGGCGAGGCGTGCGGCATCGAGATTGCGGATGTGCGCCTGGGTCGGGATCAATACCTTGCCGCCGAGATGGCCACACTTCTTCTCGCTGGCGAGCTGGTCCTCGTAATGCACGCCCGCCGCGCCGGCGGCGATATACGCCTTCATGATCTCGAAGCAGTTGAGCGGGCCGCCGAACCCGGCTTCCGCGTCCGCCACGATCGGCGCGAACCAGTCCCGCGTAGCGCCGCCCTCGGAATGCTCGATCTGGTCGGCGCGCTGCAGCGCATTGTTGATCTTGCGGCACAGGTCCGGCCCGGCATTGGCGGGGTATAGCGATTGATCGGGGTACATCGCGCCCGCGGTGTTGGCGTCCGCGGCGACCTGCCAGCCGGAGAGGTAGATCGCCTTAAGCCCGGCACGGACCTGCTGCATCGCCTGGTTGCCGGACATGGCCCCGAGCGCGTTGATGTAGTCTTCGCTCTGGAGCAGCTCCCAAAGCTTGAGCGCACCGCGCCGGGCGAGCGTGTGCTCGATCGAGAGCGAACCCCGCAGCCTTGCGACGTCATCCGCGCCGTAGGGCCTGGTGATGCCATCGAAGCGTCCAGGAGGTGCGGGGACCAGATCAGCGAAGCCGTGCGGCATATGTCTTGACCTTTACAATATCCGGTACACACGCCTTGTAACTTCACACTCTTCACATAACCGAGAGTTATTCGGGCTATTTCGAGGTGTTCATGTCGAGAAACGCGTGCGGCTGGCGTGTCACGGTGTAAAGTATTTACAAGTCTCCCTGGTTCGGGCATCGGGTGGGGTTCGAGGAATGCCGCGCGTCGCATCCCGGGATGATACGCCGAACCGAAGGTTGTAGGACATGGCCGATCGCAAGCTTTTTGCCGGGCATGCCGTGCGACGCCTGCGGCGGCAGGCGGGGCTGAGCCAGGCCGCGATGGCGGAGGTGCTCACCATCTCGCCGAGCTAC
>JBDSKT010000188.1:0-5431 GCA_039916765.1 Sphingomonas sp. | reverse complement strand
CCGGCCTGCTCGAGTTTCCGCTGCCCAGCCGTTCCGCGCTGGTCGCGACGACGCTCAAAGTCGGCGACAATATCGGCGTGTCTGATTCCGCCGCTCGTGCCGACGGCGACCATAAGATGGCGGCAATCCGCGCGCGGATCAAACATGTCGTGTTCATCGTGAAGGAGAACCGTACTTACGATCAGGTGCTCGGCGATCTGCCGATCGGCAATGGCGATCCGTCGCTCGCAATTCTAGGTGCGCGGCTCAGCCCCAATCATCACCGTCTGGCCAGTCAGTTCGTCACGCTCGACAATTTCTACGATAGCGGCGAGCAATCGAGCACCGGTTGGACGTGGACAACCGCGGCCCGCGTACCCGATCTGCTCGAGAAGACCGCGCCAGTGAATTATGCCGAACGTGGCTTGGCCTATGAAGCTGAGGAAGCCGACCGCAACATCTATACCGCGCAGTCGCGTGCGCAACGGATTGCGACCAATCCCAAAACCCCCAGAGATCCCGATGTGCTGCCCGGACGCGCGCTGCTCACCGCTCCGGATGGCGACGATGATGACGAGAAAGGCGAGGGGTTTCTTTGGGATGCCGCGATCCGGGCGGGCTTGAGCGTGCGCAATTACGGTTTCTCGGATGCGTCGGTTTACGACGCCGGTGCGCCCGGCGCGGTGCCGCTGGTGCGCGAGCCGGCGAAATCTCACACGCGGATTTATACCGCCGGTGATCACCTGCTAGCGCCGCACAGCGACCCCTATTTCCGCGGCTTCGACCAGAAGATGCCCGATTACTGGCGTGAGCTCGAATGGCGGCGCGAGTTCGACGCGCAGATGGCTGCCGGCACGATGCCTGCGCTGACCTTGCTACGGCTTAGTCACGATCATTTCGGCGACTTCAAGCAAGCGATCGACGGGGTCAACACGGTCGAGACCGAGATGGCCGACAACGACTACGCGGTCGGTTTGGTGATCGAGGCGATCGCGCATAGCAAGGTCGCGGATTCGACGTTGGTCTTCATCATCGAGGACGATGCGCAGAACGGCGCCGACCATGTCGATGCACGGCGCAGTATTGCCTTCGTCGCCGGACCATATGTGCGCAAACACACCCTGATCTCGACGCGCTATACGACGGTAAGCATGCTCCGCACGATTGAAGCCGTACTCGGACTGGCACCGCTTGGGCTGAACGACGCACTAGCGTCGCCGATGGCCGATTTGTTCGATCCAACACAACGCGACTGGACCTACGATGCGCGGGCCGCCGCGGTATTGCGCACTACTGCACTCCCGATCGCGGCGGAGCGTTTCGATATCACGCCAGGGTCTGCAAGCGCCACCTGCCGGCTGCGTGACGCCGCGTGGTGGGCGACCGCAATGAAGGGCCAGGATTTTCGTACCGAGGATCATCTCGACACCGCATCGTTCAACGCCGCCTTGTGGAACGGGCTAGGGCATGGTCCCGAGCCCGTGGTACGCAATGGCGCCGACTTGCGCTCAGACCGCAGCGTGCTGCTAGCCCGCGCCGATCGGATGGCATGCAATTAGAAGAGTAATTTAGCGGTATAAATCACCTCACGCCCTATGATGCCGCTGGCCCTCTGCCCTTTCGCCGACAACCCAGACACGTCCAGATGACAAATGCGACTGTCGCCGAGGGCGCGTCAACTTTCTTCCGGAAATGGCGCGGATCGGCGAATAGCCGCTAAAATAGCGTGCGGCGTTTATAGTCTCCGCTTCAGCGCCGACCAATAGCGGGAACGCGCGCACGTTCAGTGTCGCAAAGCCGGCCGGCGAGGTGAAGAGCTACACGTTCGATATCGCGCGAGCGGATGGTATAACGGATCGGTTTCCGACCAGAGGCTGACCGACCAAGTCCATTTGTCGCCTCGATGATGGCATCAAGACTTTTTGCCAGCGTGCTGCGAATAGACGCCATGCCAAGCGTTACGACGATAGATGAGCACGTCCGTCGACCTGACATCTGCTTGCTCGTCGGGGTTTACCGAATGGAATGTCAGGATTGCAGTGTTATCAACAATGGCGACCTTCATCACCACCGGATGGGCGGCACGAAAATCGGCCGCCACTTTCGCCGCTGGTTCGTTTGATTTATCCGGGCGATTGGCCGTGCTGCGCAGCAGATCGGCCTTCACATAGACTTTTCCGTCAGCGCCAACGTCACGATATTCAGGTAGCAGAATATCGTCGAGCCCGGCAACGTCGCCTCGACGCTCTGCCGAGAGCCAGGCATCGTCGGCGGCGATCACCCCAGCTTCCGTATGCGGTTCTGTGCGACGCGGTGGTGAGGCTGAAGATCCGGCCGCTGACAAGGCAAGAATAATGAATGTCGAGACGGCGAATATTTTGGACATAGATGGGCTCCGTGGTGGGAGCAAATACTGCCTGCGCACTATTCTCGTTCACGGCATATTCGATCAACGACGTAAGACATCGACGAATAGCACATATGTAAGGACGGCTGGCTCTGTCAGCCCGAATTCACGCGCTTTAGAGTTGGGCGCTAGCGGGGCTCGCATGCCCCGTCCTCACAAGCCCCACCACCGACGATCGGCGCTCCTACGGCGCCGCGATGAACGAAATCGGCAATGGGGAAAAGCAGGAGATCGGCCGCTGGGCCAACAACTGGGTAGAGAGCAGCGACCTGCCCTTCCGACGACGCGAGCGAGCCATGGTCAGGTTCAGGCGGATGTTGGCGTCAAAAAATTCGCCAGCGTCCATGCCAATGTCCACAATCACTTCAATCTCGAACGTCACATCGTCGTCCGTTATACGTAGCGCAGCGCAGCTAATTTAAGCGCTCGCATGCACCGTCGCAGTAGCGGACGCGCCGCCGTTCGATGAGGGACGCTTTGCGCAGGGGCAGTGGTAAGTCGAGTAGGTTGTGGCCAGCACGATCAAGATCAATGGCGCTTGCGGTGAACGCCGCTAGAGTGAGCTTCCGGGACAAACAAAAATGGGGGGCACACCATGGGTCCACTGATCGTCCTGGGCGGCAAGATATCCGACTACGTGGCCAACATCGCTGGCCATCCAATCGCCATCGCCGGCATGATCGTATTCTGTATTGGATGGATTTGGATCGGTGGTTCGGCGTCGGAGAATGCGCTCACACTGGCCTTGTCGGTCTTGGCGATCACGCTAACCCAGATGGTGCTCAATCAGCAGAAGCGTAACGAGGCCGCACTCCACCTCAAGATCGATGAGCTAATCCTCGCCAAGCAGGGCGCTCGCGACGAGCTTGCCGGTATCGAGCGCGCAAGCGAAGATGAGATCGAAGAACTAAGGCGCACGGCGACGACCGGATCGGACCGCCTAAAATAAGAGTATGAAGCAAATGAATCCAAGGTCATCGACGCACGTGATGGCGACTGTTCTACGGGTGGCGGCTTTGACAGTCGCAAGCGCTATGCTGAGCGGGACATTTTGCCTGTCCAGTGCCGAGGCGAAGGACGATCCGCCAGAAACGACAACGGAGTTGCCCACCGGCGTCGCAGTCGCGGTGCGCGACACCTTCGACATTGCAGACGCTCTCGCTGGCATCGATTCCAGGCCGATCGTTCTCAACAAGCTGCAGATTTCGGCGACCATTCATGGTGAGGCGCTTGGACTGGACGGCTGGCATTTCCACGCCCAAGCGATCCGAGTCGATGGCCAAACACTTTCTGGTCGCCTGGGCGACATACAGACAGCGGACAATATCGAGGCGCCGCACGCGCTTCGCCTATTCGAAGCCTATCTTGCGCGCAGTTTCGGGGCGAAGGTCCACCCGGTCTATCTGCGCGCAGGGATGATCGATCTCAACAGCCAATTCGATTCCACCGACCCCGCTTCGCTGATGATCAACAGCTCACACGGCATCGCGCCGGATTTGTCGAAAAGCGGCGTCAACGGGCCCTCCATCTTCCCGTTCGCATCGATCGGCACCACTGCGACTTGGGCGATTTCGCCGGTCGTTACGTTGCGTGCTGGCGTATTTGACGGTGAGGCGGGAAATCCCGCCAAACCCCACGCATTCATCGCAGCTCGGTTGCGGCCGTCCAACGGCGTTCTCGCTATCGGGCAAGTCGATTGGTCGATATCGAAGGAGGCTAGGCTGGAGGCCGGGATGTGGGAATATAGCGCGGCGCAGAAGGGACCGGACGGGAAGTACGCGTATGATCACGGCGCCTATATTTCCTACGAAATGCCGCTGCCGGGAGCAGAAAAAACGCAACTCTGGGTGCGGCTCGGCGGCGCCAATCCTGCAGCGCAAGCGGTCAGAGTGTACATCGGCGGCGGCGTGGTTCGCAGGGCTCCCTTGCGGAGCCGTCCGGACGATCGTTTGGGGATCGCGATCGCCCACGCGATCGTCAGTGATCGTGCTGTTGCGAGACTTGGCTTGAGAAATGCCGAGACGAGCCTCGAAACGACCTATCAGTTGAAACTCTCTAACCGCTTCGTTCTTCAGCCCGATCTCGACTTCATCCACCATCCAGCCGCCGCGCCACAGATCGAAAATTCGCTCTCTTTCGTCCTTCGATTTGCCTTTGCCATCGCGGCGCCGGCGCGGATGCAGGCGAGCGACCCCGGCGACCCGACCGTGCCGCCCGATGGCGGCGGGTCGGACTCGAATTAGGGGGCCGCGCCTTAGCACCCAATCTCGGACACGGGGTGACGTTCCGACCGAACGGTGGCTTTCGGTTAGGGTCAGGACTCATAGCCAGAACAGGACGGTGGCGGCGAGAGCGACGGCAGACAGGAAGACGGTCGGGCACCTGTCGTAGCGTGTCGCGACGCGCCTCCAGTCTTTGAGGCGGCCGAACATGATCTCGATCCTGTTGCGGCTTTTGTATCGGCGCTTGTCGTATTTGACGGTCTTTTTGCGAGACTTCCGGCCGGGGATACAGGGCGTAATCCCTTTTTCCAGCAACGCATCGCGGAACCAGTCGGCATCGTAACCCCGGTCACCCAGCAGCCAGTCCGCTTTGGGCAGGCTGTCCAGCAAGGCCGCCGCTCCGGTGTAATCGCTGACCTGCCCCGCCGTCATGAAGAAGCTGATCGGACGACCTTTCTCATCCGTCACAGCGTGAAGCTTGGTATTCATGCCGCCTTTCGTGCGCCCGATCAGGCGGCCGGGATCCCCCTTTTTACCCGCAGGCTGGATGCCGTGCGGTGCGCTTTGAGATAGGTCGCATCGATCATGACCGTCTTACGGGCGGCACCCCTGCTCGCCAGGCCATCCATCATCGCGATGAAGATACCCTTGTCGCTCCATCGCTTCCAGCGGTTGTAGAGCGTCTTTGCCGGGCCATACTCCCTCGGCGCATCCCGCCATCTCAACCCGTTGCGATTGACGAAGATGATGCCGCTCAACACCCGCCGGTCATCAACCCGCGGTCGGCCATGGCTCTTGGGAAAGAACGGCTCAAGCCGAGCCA
>JBDSKT010000187.1:0-3735 GCA_039916765.1 Sphingomonas sp. | reverse complement strand
ATTGGAACTGGTCGGCGTCGCGATCGACGACATGCGCGCCACCGTTGCCGCGCTGGTCGAAGCGGGCGTATCGGTGACCGAGCGCGGCGACAATCTGCTGGTCGAGGCGCCCGACGGGTTGAAGCCGGTGACGCTTTCCACCGCGCCGTTTCCCGGCTTCGCGACCGACATGCAGGCACAGTTCATGGCGATGCTGTGCAAGGCGGAAGGCGCCAGCGTGCTGACCGAGACGATCTTCGAGAACCGCTACATGCACGTCCCCGAGCTGGCGCGGATGGGCGCGAACATCGAGGTTCATGGGCGGACCGCCGTGGTGCGCGGGGTCGATCGGCTGGTCGGCGCGCCGGTCATGGCGACCGATCTGCGCGCATCGATGAGCCTCATCCTCGCCGGACTCGCCGCCGAGGGTGAGACGCAGGTTCAGCGCGTCTATCACCTCGACCGCGGGTATGAGCGACTGGAGGAGAAGCTCCAGGCGGTCGGTGCGGATATCGAGCGCGTCGGCGACGGCTAGGCCGCCGCCTCAAGCGACCGGATTACCAGAAGTCGGCCGGGTTGGGCGTTGGCGCGTTGCACGCCCTGTCGTTGCCGTGATGGCACGCCCAGACTTGGTGCCGCCACGCCGCCATCGCGTCCGCATAGGCGCGGCGCTGATGGTCGTAATGCCGCTGATCGCGGTCGGCGCTGCGATGATTCGCATCGAGCGCCTGCTGATATGATGCGAGGTCGGCCTGATACTGGGCCTGAGCATCGGCGTTCTGCTGATCGGCGCTGGCTTGGCCGGTATCGGGCTGCATCGCGCCGGTCTGCGCGACCGCGGTGGTGGCCGACAGGGCAAACATCGTCGCGGCGGCGACGGACAATATCCGATTCATGGCGATAAATCCCGAATGGTTGAGCCTGCGAAACGGCTCAACCCCAAGGACTGTTCCACCCGCATCAGACCGTCGCCAGCGCCTGGTCGAAATCGGCGATCAGATCGTCGGCATCCTCCACGCCGATCGAAATGCGCACCAAGCTGTCGGTGATGCCGAGCGCATCCTTGCGCTCCTGCGGCACCGACAGATGCGTCATCGCCGCCGGGTGCGACGCCAGCGTCTCGGTGCCGCCAAGCGACACGGCGAGCTTGGCGATCTTGAGCGCGTCGAGGAACGCGAACGCTTCCTTCTCGCCGCCTTTGAGGATCAGCGAGAAGGTGCTGCCCGCACCGGTGCAGTGGCGCTGATAGATATCCGCCTGGCGCTCCATGCCGGGTTCGTCGGCGAGGAAGCCGAGATAGCCGACGCGTTCGACCTTGGGGTGCTTGCGCAGCCAGCCGCACACCTTGACCGCATTCTCGCCCGCGCGGCTCATCCTGAGCTCCAGCGTCTCGAGGCTGCGCATCAGCATCCACGCGGTGTTGGGGTCGCAGATCGTGCCGATCGTGTTGCGCATCATGCGGATGGTGTTGATGTGCTCCTTCGAGCCGAGCACGCCGCCCGCGACCAGATCGCTGTGGCCGCCGGCATATTTGGTCAGCGAATAAACGACGATATCCGCGCCGTGCTGCAGCGGCTTGAGCCAAAGCGGGCCGAGGAATGTGTTGTCGATCGCGATCGGCGGCTTGTTGTCCTTGAAGATCGCGTCACGGCTCGCCGCGACGGCCTGGATATCGACCAGCGCATTAGTCGGATTCGCCGGGCTCTCGAGATAGATCAGCGCGACATTGCCCTCGGCGGAAGCCTTGGTCATCACCGCGTCGATCTCCTCGCGCGTCGCGCCGGCGGGAAAATCGAGCCACTTGACCCCGAACTTGCCGAGGATACGCCCGATCAGCGTCTCGGTCGCGGCATAGAGCGGGCCCGAATGGACGATCGTGTCGCCCGGCTTGACCATCGACAGGAACAGCGTGGCGATCGCCGACATGCCGGAAGAGAAAGCGAGCGCGTCCTCGGCTTCTTCCCAGATCCCGAGGCGATCCTCGAGGATTTCCTGGTTCGGGCCGTTGAAGCGCGAATAGACGAGGCCCTCGGCGCCGCCGGGGCGCTTGCCGGTGACACCCTCGAAATGGCGCTTGCCGGCGGCGGCGTTGGGAAAGACGAAGGTCGATGTCAGGAAGATCGGTGGCTTGAGCGATCCTTCGGACAGCATCGGATCATAGCCGTGCCCCATCATCATCGTCGATGGCTTAAGCTTGCGCCCGCCGATCTCATCGACATGCGCCTTGGCGCTGGGCTTGGCGGGCGCGGCGACAGCGGTCAGCTCGGCTTCGGTCGTGTCGTTATTGGCCATTTTTCGTCTCGCCGGGGAGGGAAGGATGCCGCTCCCTAACGCGGGTCGGTCGCATTTGATACTGGTTTGCGCCACAGGCGGCTGCGGGTTCCGGCGGCATATTGATTTCGTCCGGCCGCGTGGCATTAGGGCGCGATGGCACGGTTGATCATGGCGCTCCTCGCTCTTTTGCTTGTCGGCGCCGTGCCGCCCGGTGCGACCTTTACCGACTATGCCGGCGATTTCGATCGGTTCGAAGCGACGACGCAGGATATGCCGGAGCCGGCGCGACTGGCCGCCTTCCACGCGAAATTCGATCGGCTGTATCCCGGGCTCTACGCCGCGAAGGACCCCGCGGCGCTCGACCGCAGGATTGCCAAAGCGCTGGCCGATTTCCCCGCGCTTCGCGAACGGTACCGCGACACGGTGCGCCGCTTCCCGCTTGAATTCGACAGCGCGATAACGGCTTTCCGGCGGGTCTTTCCCGATTTCGTGCCGCCGATGCCGGTCATTCTGGCGCACGAGCTTGGCCAGCGCGACGGCGGGAGCGACATCGTCGGCGGGCGAAAGGTGATGTTGTTTGGCGCCGACGTGATCGCGCAGATCCACAATGACGATTCGCTCCAGCCGTTCCTCGATCACGAGTTATTCCATCTCGAACATGCGCGGCATTTCGCGGACTGCGACCAAGCATGGTGTCCGCTATGGCAGGAAGGCCTTGCGACGTACGCGGCCAGTGTGATGACGCCGGGCGCGAGCGATCACCAATTGCTCCTGGACCAGCCGACATTGATCAGAGCGCCGACGGATGCACACTGGGCCGCGGCGCTGTGCTGGGCGGCGCGCAATTTCGATGTGACGGACGACGCGACGATCGGGTTGGGATTTTACGCAAACCATCATCCGCCTGATCTGCCCGCGCGGTTTGGCTATTATGTCGGGATGCGGGTGGCGGCGCTCGCCGCGCGAGGCCGTGGCCTGCCGGCAATCGCGCGCCTTGATGACGCCGCTGCCCGGCCGGTCGTGGTGCAGGCGTTGGCCAAGCTGATCGCCGAGGCGCACGCACCGTGCTCCGCGCCCGCCGCGCACGCGCCGGCCACGCACATCGCGCCTCGCCCGGCCTAGATACGGCCTACGTTCCCGCCAGTCCGATGATGCTGATCTGCCGGCCGTAATCCGCCTCGCCGCGGTGCGTCGCGCGGCGGAAGCTGTAGAAACGGGACTCGTCGGCATAGGTGTCGAGCCCGAGCGCTTCGACCCGGGCGATGCCGGCGACGGCCAGGCGGTGCGCGACGTAGGATTCAAGGTCGAACTGGTGGTGGCCGGGCTTGCCCGACGCGAAGAAGCGCTCGTTGGCCGGATCGGCCTCGTCGAAGCGCCGCGCGAAGCCGTCATCGACCTCGTAGCTGGCGCGCGCGATGCACGGGCCGATCGCGGCGACGATCCGGCCGCGCCGAGCGCCGAGCGTTTCCATCGCCAAAATCG